>JAKIXL010000145.1 GCA_022709105.1 Thermoplasmatota archaeon
GCCGCGGTAGATCTTGTATCCGGTTATCGGCGATCCGCCGTTCGAGGACGGAGCGGACCACGAGAGCGTGACGCGCCCGTCCCCTCCGGCCGCCGTGAGGCCTGATGGCGCCGCCGGAGCGGTCGCGGGCGCGGAAGGCGTGGCGGAAACCTCGTTGGACAGAGCGCCCTCGCCCGCGGAGTTGACGGCACTTACCCTGTAATAGTACGTGATCCCGGGGGACGCTCCGTTGTCGGTGAACGTCAGCACGTTGCCGACGGTGGCGAGAGGCACTTCGGCGCCGGAGGCGGTCCCCCGGTACACCTTGTATCCAGTTATTGGCGAGCCGCCGTTGCTCGACGGAGCGCTCCAGGTCAGCGTGACCTGGGCGATGCCCGGCGCGGCCTTGAGGTTCGTCGGCGCGGACGGCACCGTGACCGGCGCCGACGGCGTCGCCGAGGCCTCGTTGGACATGGCGCCCTCGCCCACGGCGTTCACCGCGCTGACCCTGTAGTAGTACGTGATCCCGTTGGTCAGTCCTTGGTCGGTGTAGGCCAGGACGTTGCCGACGGCCTTTAGGAAGACCTCCCCGCCGGCCGCGGTGCCGCGGTAGATCTTGTATCCGGTTATCGGCGAGCCGCCGTCCGTGGACGGAGCGTTCCAGGTCAAGGCGATCTGCGAGTTGCCCAGCGCGGCCTTGAGGTTCGATGGCGCCCCGGGCGCAGTGGATGATCCTCCGAGCGAGACCTCCAGGACATCGTTGTCGTTGGCGAACAGGACGATGTACCGGCCGTCGAGGATGGTGTAGTCGGAGCCGAGCGCCAGGGGGGCGCCGTTGCGCTTGACCGCCGCCCCGGAGGCCAGGGGGAGGTCGATCATCAGGCGCGAGGGAAAGGCGTTGCAGTCGACCGAGAACCTGAGCTTCGCGCCCGGCACGTTCTCCAGGTAGGTGATCTTGGTGTCCACCTGGTTCTTGACCCGGCCGTAGTACTCGTAGAACCCGATCATCCTCTTGCCTTCATAGTTGTCGACCCACTTGGTGAAGCTGGAATAGCTTATCGAGTACGCCTCAGCGGAGGCCGGGTCGGTCTTGTGGGTGAAGCTCGGATAGACCATCTGGGCGGCCGAGACCCTGGACCAGAACTGGCCCCATCTGGTCTCTTGGAGGTTGCCGACGTTCGCCAGGTAGCTGATCCCGGAGTGACCGTTCCTCCAGATCATTCCCAGTTGCTGGTAGGCATAGGTCGCGTGGGTGACGCTGTCGGCGTTCTGGTAGGAGCACCACGAGGTCGGGGCCTGGCCGAACATCGCCTTCACCTGGTCGTACTGCCTCTTCATGAACGCTTGGGCGCTGGCCTGAGCGTAGTTGTTCAGTGAAGCGTTGTAGTGGATGCCCAGCTCCCAGCCGGCCGCGAGCAGGGAGTCGATGTACGCCTTGTCAGACGGCCGGTACTCGAGCCACTGCAGATCGACCCAGGCCACGCCCTTCTGCCCGCGGGCGGCCATGTATTGGGTGCCTAGCTTGTTGAACTCGGAGCGGGGATAGTCGATCCCGAAGGGCACAAGGTCGTTGCCCGGAACGGCGGAAACGATGCCGCCGCTGACCGATTCCCTGATCCCATAGATGAACGTGGAGGTCCAGGTGGCCACGCTGCTGATGTAGTTGTCGAAGCAGACGATGGGGGAGGTTATCGGAGCGTAGGGAAGGTTCTGCACCGACCAGTGGAACATCGGGGTGGATACCTTGCGGGCCTCGTCATGATACACCGTCAAGGTCTTCGCCGTCCCGCTGACCATGATGTTGATGGTGTTGACGCCATTGGGCAGGGCGCTCTTTGGCACGTCGTAGGACTTGTAGGAGTAGGCCGACGCGGAGGACATGTAGTAGGACATTACCCTCGCACCGCCGTCGGGGAGGGACCGCGCCTCCAGCCAGAACGTGGAGCCTATTATGTTCACGCTGGAGAAGGTGCTGTCCGAGCTGACCTTAATGCTGAACGACAGGTTCCCGTTGATGAACGGCTCGATGCCGACGAACACTGATCCGCTTTCATCGTCGTTCGAGTAGTACTCGACCGCCTTGGCCGCGATGCTGTAGGTCATCGTGGCCGTGGTGGTCGATCTGTGGACGTTGCCGATGACCATGTTCGAAGGTATCTCCGCCTTGGCGGTGAGGTCCTGGTCCAACAGCAGCACCTCCGCGCCCTGCGGGGCGGGGTCCGCCGCGGCAACGGAACTCGAGGCCACGAAGAACGAACAGGCTATCAATAAGATCACTATCGCTATCGAGGACAATGCCCCCGAGCCAAAGCTGAAGCTACGCTGAATGTTATGCCCCCCTATATCTTGCTATTCAATTATCTCTCTTAGTACAAATATATTTCTCGGGTCATTATTCCGTGCCGCGGCCGCCAGACCGGCCGGTCTGTGTTCCGAAGGCTGATATTATTATGGCCGTCCATATATAGAGAGACATCCCATCATTAAAGCATGAAGAAGAACGGATGGACCGATTCTCACCTATTCTGTACCTGCTGCGAGCAGATCGTCACCCACAAGCACTGGGACAACGGCTTCATCGCCATGCGCTGCCGGTGCATCAAGAAGGCCGGCCACCAGGAGGTGGTCACCCCTGAGTGGTGGATCGACAAGCGCTTTCGAGGGAACGAACGGGCGATCATGTGGGAGATGTTGAACGCTCGGCGGAACGCATACCTCGACTAACGCGCAGAGGCGTCCGGCGATCGGGCGGGGCGGCCGCCTTCCGCTCCAGCTCCAGCGAGGACAAGGACCTGGAGGGGCGCCGCACCGCGCCGGGGCAGGCCTCGTCCCAGCTCCGATGCTCGAGCCTCACCGCCGATCGGGCTCCCCGAAGCGTACCACGAACCACCTGACCAGTTTCTCCGCGTGCAGTTCCGCTATGAGCTCCTCCACCGGGTGACGGTGCAGGTAGTACATGGCCCCCAACCCTCCTGCCACCCCTGAGATGAGGTTGACCAGGATATCGTTGGCGGTGTCCGCCAGGCTGTGCTGCATGCCGACCTGCAGGAGCTGGTCCACGAGGTACTCCAGCATCTCCCATATGGCCTCAAGGGTCAGGATGGCTATGGGGACCAGGAACAGGTACCAGATCGGCGGTATGTAGATGCTCACCGTCCGCTGGTCGAGCAGCATGAGCTCGACGGCCACCAGCGATGAGATGACCAGTCCTGACACGAGATGGGTCAGCTTGTCCCACCAGAAGGTGGTGTCGTACCAGTACGTCACCAGCCCGATGTTGTGCAGCACGAGGGCCAGTCCGATGCTGGTGACCATCGGCCACGGCAGCCGGATCACGTCCCGGGCGGAGAGCAGCGCGGGCACCGGCATCAGCAGGGCCGAGAAGAGGGCCGTGAACGCCCAGTAGCTGGCGGCCTCCATGATGCTGTAGGCCAGGAACCCGACCAGCAGTATCTCGAAAAAGATGGTGATGGCCATTATGCGCTTCATTCCGGCGCCCCCTCGGCCGCTCCGCGGCACCGGCGGTCCATGGCCGCCCGGGCGGCCGTGAAGAACACCACCGTCATGAGCAATCCTATGCCCATCGCCAGCACGATGTAGTCCATCAGCGCTTGGTTGCTTGGAATTATGGACGTTCCAAGGAGCAGGTCGGAATAGAAGAAGACGGGGCTCTGAAGGACCACGATCGTCGCATAGAACATAAAGGATGCTTGCATCGCGAAATTGAGGTTGAACCGCATGCCGCCTATCGAGTTGATCAGGGCGATGGTCACTAAGCAAAGTGAGAATATCGCCGGGCTGGAGAGCAGGAGGTACCAGATGGACGATATGGGGATAAGCCCTTGGCCTTCGTTGCCGAGGAACCCTGCGATGTAGGGAAGCGTCACCAGGAACATGAGGGCGCTGATCGACGAGCGCTCCCGGCCCCGGTGATAGTACTGGGGAAGGACTATCAGCGCGACCGCCCAGACCGCCATCGCGGTCCAATAGACATCGTCGCGGAGAGCGGCCAGGACCACGCCTAGGGCCAGGAAGGCCGCTGTCGATAATGACAGAAGGTTGAGCGGAGCCTTGTTCCCGAGCATGTGCGGTCCACCTTGTTCCGCCAGCGACGCTTTTCCCCTTGGGTCGGGGGCCGGCGGGCCGCGGCGTACTCCTCGGCGATG
>JAKIXL010000146.1 GCA_022709105.1 Thermoplasmatota archaeon
ATCGCCGAACAACAGCGCTGTGATGGGGAGCGCCCCGAGGCCCCAGCTCGGCACGGCCTCGGGGATCCTCGCGACCGTTCGGAACGTAGGCATGGTCCTGGGGATCGCCACGGGAGGGGCAGTGCTCTACGCCCTCGTCCCGGCGGACGTTCTCCAGGCGCCCTCGCTCACGGACGAGGCCGCCGACCGCTTCCTCTATGGATTGAGATACGCCTATCTTGCAGGGGCCATCCTGACGGCGATCGCCGCCGGCACGTCATTGATAAGGCGGGATGACCCTGCCGATGGTGCGCCTATCGCGACGCCCATCGGCGCAAACGCTCGTATGTGGCGCTGAGGCAGGAAGGGCCATCGGGCGCCGATGGACCTTCGCTGATATCCATGAGCCGATGATAGGGGCATTATGCTACATCCCGATCGATGGCCTGGACCGTTCCCTTGGGCCTAGCACCGACACCTAATATAATAAAATATCGAAATCCTTTTAATAGGGTATATAAATAACCGGGAAAGGTGACCCATTTGGCCAAGATACAGATAGAGAACGTCGTTGCCTCCACTTCCCTCGGGGAAGAGCTTGACCTGCAGTCCATAGCCCTCGCCCTGGACGGGGCGGAGTACGAGCCGGAGCAGTTCCCCGGGCTCATCTACAGGCTGAAGGACCCCAAGACGGCGACGCTGCTCTTCCGCAGCGGCAAGGTCGTGTGCACCGGCGCGAAGTCCCTGCCGCACGTGGAGATAGCCATAAACAAGGTCGCCAAGCAGATCGAGAAGGCCGGCATCAAGGTCAAGGTCAAGCCGAAGATCGAGGTGCAGAACATCGTCGCCTCCTCGGACCTAGGCCAGGAGATCAACCTGAACGCCATCGCCATCTCCCTCGGGCTGGAGAGGGTGGAGTACGAGCCGGAGCAGTTCCCCGGGCTCGTCTACCGCCTGGACTCCCCGAAGGTCGTCGTCCTGCTGTTCGGCTCCGGCAAGCTGGTGTGCACCGGCGCCAAGCACGTGGAGGACGTGGGCGCAGCGGTCGACAAGATCACCGAGGAGCTGAAGGCGGCGGGCCTGCTGAGGTGATGTTCGAGTTCCCGGTCCTCGACAACCATGTCCACCTTCAGCCGAGAGGGCGGAACGTCGAGGGCGTAAAGGATTTCCTCAAGGCGGGCGGCACCCATCTGATCGTGAGCCATATGCCGTACCAGGAGGCCCCGGTACGGAGCGCGGAGGACTTTCGTAGCGCCTATGGGATCACGTTGAGGATGGTCGAGGGCGCCCGCTCCGCCGGCGCGGGCGCCTTCGCTACCCTGGGACCGTACCCCGTTCAGCTGCTTGAGCTCGCCGAGGCGATGCCCCTGGAGAGGGCGGTGGAGGTGATGAAGGGGGGGATGGACATCGCCGCGTCCCTGGTCCGGGAGGGGAGGGCGATAGCGCTGGGGGAGATAGGCCGCCCGCACTTTCCAGTTCCCGATGATGTGATGGCCGCCTCGAACGCCATATTGGCGTACGGTATGCAGTTGGCCAAGGAATGCGGGTGCCCGGTGGTCGTCCACGCCGAGAGCGCCACCCCGGCGAGCATGGAGGAGCTGGGGGCGATGGCCGACAGGGTGGGGCTGCCCCGGGAGAGGGTGGTCAAGCACTACTGCGGGCCGTTGGTCGCCCCGCATGAGAGCCGGGGGCTTTACCCCTCCGTGCTGGCCACCCGGCCAATGGTGCAGGAGGCCTTGGCCAAAGGGGACCGCTTCCTCCTGGAGACCGATTTCATGGACGACCTGGAGAGGCCGGGGGCGGTGCTGGCGATCACCACCGTGCCGAAGCGGATGCGGCAATTGGTGGAGAAGGGGACCGACCCATCGGTACTATGGAAGGTCAACAAGGACAACCCGGAGAGGGTCTACGGGATCACGATCGGCTAATGCACTATCTTGAACCCTTCGAGGCCCTCCGGCTCCTCGACCTTGATGTCCACGGAGGTCACGGTGGCGGCGGGATGTTCCTCCTTAAGCTTTCGGATGATCTCTTGGACCGCCCCTCGTTGTCCTTCGAAGACGGCTAGGACCGAACCGTCAGGCATGTTCCTGATATACCCGCTCAGAGAGAGCATTTCCGCCCACCGTCGGGCGTATTGGCGGAAGTAGACGCCCTGCACCTTCCCCCTGAACGTGGCCGATACGCGGTAGACCATGCTCCTTACATTCGTGCGTGGACGTAATAATTTATCTTGCAGGGGCGAGGGTGACGCCCCCTCGTCAAGCTGCGCGCCCTCCGTCCGGTCGCGCATGTCTTGAGATGGCCTTTGCGATCGCCCGCGGCGCCTTCTTCGAGGGCTCGGGCACATCGACGCCGTAATGCCGCTCGGCCCAACGAACGGCCATTGCACCAGGGAGGAACAACAATGGAGGAACAACAATATTTAATAGAGATGGCATATGGGGGGACAAATCGTGGGAAGTTCGTGGCAAGAGGGTGGGATGGTTCATGAGATCGCTTGTTGAGGAAGCTTTGGCGAAGGATACAGCTCCAGTAAGGGCGGAGCCTGCCCCGAATTTCGGATATCAGCAGTTGGACTCCACGGACGCCGAACTCATCGAGCTCCTGCAGAGACTTAAGACCAACATCAAGATCGTGGGCTGTGGGGGCGGGGGCTCCAACACCATCAACCGCATCTTCGAGGAGAACATCTCCGGCGTGGAGACCTATGCCGCCAACACAGATGCGCAGCATCTGCTCACCACCCGCGCCCATCACAAGATCCTGCTGGGGCGGAGGAGCACCCGGGGCTTGGGCGCCGGGGCGCTTCCGCAGGTGGGCGAACAGGCTGCCCGGGAGGCCGAGGAGGAGATCCGGAAGGCGGTCGCTGATGCCCACATAGTTTTCGTCACCGCCGGCATGGGCGGCGGCACCGGGACCGGTTCCGCTTCCGTGGTCGCCAACATCGCCAAGGAGATGGGGGCCTTGACCATCGCCGTCACCACCACCCCGTTCAAGGGCGAGGGCAGGATGCGCATGGAGAACGCGGAGTGGGGACTGCAGCGGCTGCGCAGCGCCGCCGATACCGTCATAGTCATCCCGAACGACAAGCTCATCGAGCTGTATCCCCGGCTGGGACTGAACCAGGCCTTCAAGATGGCCGACGAGGTCCTCACCAAGGCCATAAAGGGCATAACCGAACTCATCACCAAGCCTGGTCTGGTCAACCTGGACTTCAATGACGTCCGCACCATCATGAAAGGTGCTGGCGTAGCAATGATCGGCCTGGGAGAGAGCGACGGCCACGCTGAGGACCGCGCAAAGGAAGCGATCGAGCGCGCCCTCAGCTCCCCGCTGCTGGAGGTTGACATCACCGAGGCCAACGGCGTCCTGGTGAACGTCATCGGCGGGCCGGACATGACCATCTCGGACGCGGAGTTCATAGCCGAGGAGGTGCAGCGGAGGGTCAGCCCCACGGCCAGGATAATCTGGGGCGCCGCGGTCGACCCGACCCTTGAGAAGACCATCCGTGTCATGGTCGTCGTTGCCGGGGTCAAATCCAAGCAGATCCTGGGCGCCCCGAACGAGACGGACAAACTGAAGAAGGTCGACCTGGACTTCATCCGCTGATACCATGCCGGGGGCAACCCCCGTTCATCCTTCGAATTGGAATATATCCTCGATGGCCACCTTGAAGAGCTGCGCCATCTTGAACGCCAGCTCCAGCGAGGGGTCGTACCTCTCCTTCTCGATGGCGATGACGGTCTGCCGGGTGACGCCCAACCTCTCCGCCAGCTCCTCCTGTGTGAGATTGGTCATGGTGCGGTAGATCCTCAATCGGTTCTTCATATCGCCCTCTTATGTCAAGCTATATTTACATTTTGAATATTAATCTTTACTTTTTGTAAAATACAAAATACATTTTGTAATTTAATATATACATCAAACAAATAAAATATTCTATAAAGAATCATATTTTATAGAAAATAATTGAATGGATTGAACGATAAATCCTTACATATATTCATTGAATTGAATTGTAATTCGCTGATGGCACCGAAATGTATTAAAATCTACATTGCCTCATGTATTTTAGACGCGGAGCAGCCGAGGGCTTCAGCCGCCAGCCGCTTCCGTTCGAGGCCCCCTCCATGA
>JAKIXL010000147.1:0-3836 GCA_022709105.1 Thermoplasmatota archaeon
GTTCTTGTCCGACGTGCTCACAACTGACAGAACGCTCCTGCTCAGCAGCCTTACCTCGAACCGGGTGGTCGCTCCAAAGGAGGTCACCAGCGCGCCGTTCTCCTCACTGACGTCGCCCAGTACGCTCGTCATCAGGTTCTTTAGGCCGTCGCCTTCCAAGCTTGCACCGTGCCCCTTCTTTATGTCAAAATCCATTTCAATCCCTCTATTCGAACTCCAGCTCATCGCTCAGGTATCTGGCCACGTCGACCGCGGTCCCCATGGCGTCCTGGAGGTCCATAACCGCGGTCCATTCCTGCCGGCATCCGCACTCCATCCCTTCGAGGCCATCAAGGTCCTGGTCGAACGAAAAACGCAGGACCGCATCAAGAATCTTTCTGTCACAGCGATCGCAGTTGTGCACCCCGCGCGGGGTTCCGCCGCCGGATGGTGAGGACATGATCCTTGCTGAGGTGACGGTCTTACCTTGGCGCAATACCTCCACGAGGGACCACAGCCATGGCGGACGATAGTTGCCACGTCTCCAAAGTGCGTCGACCACGGTATCTCGCTGCACGTTCACCGGGTTGATGCTGACGCTCTCGGAGAACCTGCCGGCGAACCCGATGGAGGCGATGGCATCCTCCACCGCTGCCCTCTCGCTAAGATAAGGGGGCTTGAGGAGAAGGTATGTTCGCAGAGGGATCTTCCTTTCGAGCAGCATCTCTGCCGCCTTCGCGTAATCGGAGACCGTGAAGCCCTTGCGCACGCATCTCCGCAGATATTCCCCGTTTGCCGTCTCCAGACCTATAGCGACCGCTGACCGGGGATCTATTCCATCCAGGTTTGTGGAGGTTATGAACTCGGGCCGGCTTTCGAACAGGACCCTTTCCGCCGTGCCAAAGGACGATAATATCTCGGCGCGCAGGGCCAGGGGGACCTCCTCCGGGTCCAAGAAGGACCCAGAGGTGTATAGTTTGACCATCGGCTCTCCCTGGTATCTTTGCACCGCCTTCTGTAATTGGGCCCGGAGGTGCTCTGGAGTGACCGCACGCGAGCTTGCGGCGTTGTAGCCGCACATAGTGCACCCTTTCTGCCAGGACCACCAGCACCCTCGGGTGCGCAGGATGGCAACGAAAGCATCGACCTTCCGGCCATCGATGACATCCTGCTCCCTCCAGATGCTGACCGGGCTCTTCAGGTCCTCAGTGCTAGTTCGGGCCATGACCTCACCTTCCTGATGGACATAGGCTCAATGATTATTACTTTTCCTTCGCCCGCCCAGCGCGCTCACCGCTACCTGCTGGGAACGGCCTACTGCCAACGCTTTAATATTGTTCGGTCAATCCTGGACCAGAAGGACTCGTAATGGCCAAGAGGATTGTGATCATTGGGTCAGGGGCCGCAGGCATGACCGCGGCATCCTCGGCGAGGGCAACAGACAAGGACGCCGAGATAACGGTCTTCACCAGCGAGGAGCATGTTTCCTACTCTCCCTGTGCGATACCCTTTGTCCTCGAGGGCAAGATCGAGAGCTTCAGTTCCATAATCATGCACGATCCCGCGTTCTACCGTCGAGAGAGGAACATAGACATCCGCACCGCGACGAGGGTAAGGTCTGTGGACGCGGACGCCAAGCTCATCGTTCTGGACGATGGGTCCGAACACCAATTTGACGCTCTTGTAATGGCCACTGGGGGAACGGTCTTCGTGCCGCCCGTCGAGGGAGCAGACCTTCCAGGGGTGTTCAAGGTACGCTTCATCCGGGACGGGATGGACATCCAGAGGGCACTCCCCTCGGTTCGTTCCGCGGTCGTCGCCGGCGCCGGGGTCATCGGCCTGGAGATGGCGGTGGCCCTCCGCCGCGCAGGCAAGGAGGTCACCGTGGTCGAGATGTTCTCTCAGGTAATACCGCGCATTTGCGACCCTGACATGGCCAAGGAGGTCCAGGGGCATTGCGAGGATCTTGGGATCAAGTTCATCATGGGGGCGCCGCTGGGCGCGATAAAGGGTCCCGGCAGGGTGACCTCGGTCCTTGCCGGTAAGACCGAGGTCCCCTGTGAAATGGTCATAATGTCCACGGGGGTGAGGGCCAACCTGGAGCTGCCCAACTCCATGGGCCTGGAGATCGGTCCATTGGGGACGGTGAGGGCTTCCCCCACCCTGCAGCCATATCGAAAGGGCCGATTGGTCAAGGACATCTATCTGGCAGGGGACATAATGATGTGCCAAAGTGCGGCCGTACCGGGACCCACCATGAGCCAGCTCGGCTCTACAGCGGTGAGGCAGGGCCGGGTGGCCGGCATCAACGCTGCTGGTGGTTATGCCACCTTCCCTTCCGTCCTTAGCCCCTGGGTCTCTCAAATAGGCGAGCTCCAGGTCGGAGGAACGGGCCTGTCCACGGGCCTCGCCGATCATTTTGGTGTGGAGGTGGTAGAGGGCTATGGGGCCGGGCTCACCTGTGCTAGGTACTATCGGGGGGGCAAGAGGCTCATCGTGAAGATGATCGCCGACAGGGAGACCCATCGTCTCCTCGGCGCCCAGGTCGTCGCAGGAGATGATGTCAATGGCCGCATCAACTGGCTCACAGCGGCGATAATGAAGGGGACGACGGCCGAGGAGTTCGTGAGCTCCTTCGAGAACGCGTATTGTCCGCCCACCTCAATGGTCAAGGACCCTGTGAACCTTGCCGCTGAGGACCTGGTCACGAGGCTATGATATGGTTCGGGTGACAGTGCGTACGTTGGGACGCCTCGCCTCCATAATCGGTGGCAGCCAGGTCCAGGTAGATGCCTCGATGGCGACCGTAGGTGGACTTCTTGACGAAATGGTCTCGAGGTTCGGCGCCCCTGTTGGCAGTTATCTGTACCCCGACGGCGAGAACCTCTCCGACATGCTGTTCATCCTCATCGACGGGAGGAACATCTCCCACCTGAACGGTTTGGGAACCTCCCTAAAGGACGGCGATATGGTCTCCATACTTCCGATGACCGCCGGAGGATAAAGGTCCCGCGAATATATCAAAGGCGATAATATTATCCATCGTTTGAAATACTAGTCGCTCTAATCATTAACTGCACTTGGTCGTCAGCTGTCTTAGGGGATGCGGGGGAATGGACATGAGAGACTCGGAGATCCTCCAGGCCAAGATGGCGGCCCGCCTGCTGAGCGGACTCAAGGAAGAGCAGGGGCCTCGCTCGCCCCTGAAGCACCCCGAGCCGGTGGAGAAGAGCGATAACATGACGCTCAAAGCGCAGGAAATCTAGGGCCAGTCGCGTGATGAGATAGACCAAAGGTCGTGCATAGGCACGGCCCTAAACGCCTTCTCCGACCCCATGGTCCAATGATTTTGAATCAGGCCGTCACCTCTATATCGTCCACAGGTCATGCCTCAAGGCCAGCAAGGGTGTTTGAACGGACCGCATAGCGGCAAGCTAGGTGGTGATGGGATGGGACGGTTCAAATTCATCAAGGCTAGGAACTATAAGGACTATTGGATAATAAACGAGCTTGTGGAGCAATGCAACGAGGAAGGCAAGGACGGCCGGTTCCGTTGGTGTTATTCCCCTCGGGAGCGCATCAACCTCCCGCGCATCGAGGAGGGGTCGGAAGCAAAGCTTGTCATTACCAAGGAGAGGCCTCCGAGCATCGTAGGGTTCTACTCCTACTGCTCCGCGAGCAGGAGGTTGGATGTGCTCTATGTCATCCCGAGCAAGCGAGGAAGGCACATCGCCCTTGATATGGTCGATAACTTCCTGCTCATGTTCCGCCCGAACGATGAGGTCTATGTCCTGAGCCCGGGCAAGGCAGTGAGGAAGATGCTGACCAAGCATCACCCGGGCAGGTTCACGGCGGTC
>JAKIXL010000147.1:3846-4114 GCA_022709105.1 Thermoplasmatota archaeon
GCATGGGGACGTGGCCTCCAAGGGTTTAGCACGTCCTTGCATGACGATCTCCGGATGCCTTCGGGGTGCCTCTGAGCGTCATAAAGCGCTATTTGACGTCAGCCCCTGGAGAAATTTAAGCTGGAGGCCTCGATGCAAGAATAGGGGATCACGTCAGGCGGCGCCCCTAAACGATAAATAACCAACAGGGAATCGGTACCTGAGCGATATGAGCAACGAAGAGAGGTTCAACCTTCTGGCCAGGAACCCCGAGGAGATAGTAACAGCG
>JAKIXL010000148.1 GCA_022709105.1 Thermoplasmatota archaeon
ACGCTTGTGCGCTCTGCGGCCGCACGATGAGGGGAGACCCTGACCTCTGCCCCTACTGCGGATTTGACCCTAGGGCGCCGACGGCGGAGTGCCCCGAATGCGGCGGCATCGTCCTCCTCAGCTTCCGCTCCTGTCCAACCTGCGGAAAGAGGCTTCCCGCCAGGGCACGAGAGGGCAATACTGTGCTCTCGTCCCTCATGATCGGTTGACCGCCTTGACGCAGAAGCCGAGGCATGCTTCTAGAACCATTAGGTCATCTGGCGCGATAGGTGCTGCGGAAGCGCAGAAGAAGAGATGGCCTGGTGGCGCCTATGCCCATCCCGGCGGTGGGGGCCGTTGGACCTTCGATCTCAACGTTGGAGGGACCCTGCAGGGGAGGTCGGGGCCCTTCAACCCAGTTCTTATGGGCGGCGGCAGGGATCCGGAGCTTCAGATGCCCCTTCCGATGCTGCCGTATATGCGCAACTATAGGTCCTGCCTGCCTTGATCCTATGGTTGGCTGGACGGAGAGGGAAGGGGACGTTACCGCGGTAGATGGGTCATCTTTTTCGACCTCTCAGCTCCCGGCGGGTCAATGGCCGGTGCCGGGCCGCCAAGTCCTTCCAAACCCCCAGAGATAGAGGTACGTGAACATGAGCACCGAGCTGGCGATGAACGCCATCGCGCCCAGCTGCCCGAAGGACAGCCAAGGTATCGACCATATGAACGGGTCAAATACGATGTAATCGTACGTTATGATCCTGACCGCGATGTACGACCATAGCAGGAAGGTATAGAACCACGCGGTAAGGACGAAGGCCCTAAAAAAACGCGACTCCCTCAGCATCCTTGCACCGTCCATGCGAAGGCGTATTCAGGATATAAACATGATAACCTTCGGCACGGTGGGGCGCGAGGTCCGCCGCTCATGCGTGCTCGGTGCCTGTCGCGTGGACGGAGGGCATGGACACGGTCGGGAGGTGGACGATGAACCTTACTCCCTTGGCATGGTTTCCGGGCACGCGGTCCTCCATCCATATCTTCCCTCCATGCTCCTCCACCAGCCTTTTTGTGAGGTACAGTCCGAGGCCGCTGCCCTTGGCCTTGGTCCGGCCGCGATACTTGCGCAGGAAGATGCTCGGCTTGACATCGTCCGGTATGCCCGGCCCGTCGTCCTCGATGATGAACTTGTGATATTCCCGCCCGCCGTCATAGATGCGGTTCTGCCTCACCGTTATATGGACCTCCTCCTCGGAGTGCCTGACCGAGTTGATGAGCAGGTTCATGAAGACCTCCCGGATCATGGGCGATGCCAGTATGAAGCTGTCCGGCTTGGTGCTCATCTCGATGTGGACCCTCTTCCCTCCGACCGCCGTTATCTCGGAGGCCACATCTTCCAATGTCGAGGACAGCTCTATGTGGCCGTGTGCGGTATCGTGCGTCTCCACCATCTGTATCTTCCGCACGGTATCGATCAGTTCGGTGGACGCCTTGATGGCCTCCAAGGCCTTTTGTAGGTCGTCCTTCCGCTTACCCTGCTTGTCCTTGGACAGGGCCATCTGGATGTACCCGGATATGGCCGCGTTGTGCCCTTGGACATCATGGGTGAGCAGGTCGAGGAACGTTTCCGCACGTTCCTTCGCTTCCACGGCGTCCTGTTCCAATTGCCTCTGCTCGGTTATGTCCTGCATGATTCCTACGGCCCCGATGCGCTTGCCCGAGGCATCGTGGATGGGGGCGGCCGATATCAGCTCCGTGCCCCGCTTGCCGTCGAACCTGGTTATATCGATCATTTCGCCTTTGACGCATTCCCCCTTCCTCAAGGCCCGTGCGATAGGCCACTCGTCCTTGGCCACGGACATGCCGGTGTTGGACCATCTCGCCCTTGACGGATAGATGTTGGCCAAGGCCCGGTCCTTGGGCGAGGTGCCCCAGATCTCGGCCCTTCTGGTGCTGTTCGTCTCGATGACCTTGCCGGAGGCATCGACCAGCACGACCCCGACCGGCAAGGTGTCGATTATCGTGCGGAGCCGCACACGCTCCGCCTCTATCCGGGTGGCGTACTCCTCCAGCTGCTTTTTGGCGTTGACCAGGTCCGATATGCTCACGCCGGCCATGAGGACCGTGTCGGGCTGCCGGGAGATCGGGGCCATCATTATCTTCGTTGGGAACTGTTCCCGTCCAGTATGGTGGACATGTTCCTCGGACACCTGGGTCTGGCCGGTCCTCAGGGCCGCTTCCGCCATCTTCCGCAGATAGGCGGTCTCCTCGGGGATGCCAAGCTCCTCCATCCGCTTTCCCTCGAGGGGGTGGGGCACGGCCCCGTACGTATCGTCCCGGAATATCTTGCTGCATAGCGCCAGCCGAAGGTTCTCCCCGTCCCGTTGGAACAGGGCCAGGGCCAACGGGTTGGCCTCGAAGATGGCTGCCAGGTTCTCCCTTTCCTTGGACAGGCGGACCAGCATGCTCTCCTTTTCCAGATCGGCGGCCCTGAGGTCCCGGACCATCAGCATGTCGGTGATGGCCACGGCGACCGAGGACGCCATCTTCTCCCCCAGGTCCATCTCGATGCTGCCGAACGGCCGATCATCGAAGCGGAAGAACAGCAGGGCGATCTTCACGCCGTGGGCCAGTTCCACCGGGATCACAAGAAGGGGGCCGGCCCCGGTCCTGTGGGCGATTTCGCTCGGAACCCGGGGATCGCGCGAAATGTCGCCTATCGACACGGGCGCGTTCCCGCCGATCAGGCCGGAGATCAAGCAGACCATGCTGTTCTCCAAGGAGCTCATCTCCTCCGGAGGTAGGTCGAACGAGTGGTCGACCCTCCAAGTTCCGTTGTCATCTATCACCAGGGCGAAGGCGTCGTCGTTAAGCGAGCCTGACAAAGCGCGTACGGTCCTTTTCACAAGGTCATCCGAACCAAGGGACGGCCTCACTATGTCGTTCACCTTGACGATGGCTTCCAGCACCTTCCTCTCCAATGCCTGGGCGGTGCGGTCATAGACAAAGGCGAGGACGGCCTTCGGCCTGGGGCCCCCGGCGAAGATTGGCGAGATCTCATACTCGAACTGCTTGATCTCCCTCAAGCTCGCCACGTATGTTCCTCTCAGGACCTTTTTGGAGGTCAGCGCCTCGTTGACCAGCCGCTTGATGGACTCATGCAATTGCACCGGAAGACCGAGGTCCCCGGGCGTGCGGCCGATCACGTCCTCAGGCCGCCTTCCCATGAAGGCCGCCGCCGATCTGCTGATGAACTCTATCCTCATCTCACTGCTCAGAACGAATATTAAAAAGCCTGAGCGGTCAAGCCCCTCCTCTATCTGCGCCTTGATGTCCTCATGCAGCGAATTGTCGACCGCTGGACCGCAGCTCGGTCGGTCATTGGCCTCGACCATCGGTCTCTACCTCATCACGTGCCCCATTATGAATGGTTCCCCTTGCATATCAATTCCTTAACACCAAGAAGACGCTGGGAAATGGACGCTGCGGACCGCCCCTCGCCGTCCATCAGCACGCTGCCGCGGACCGGTCGAGCAGGTGCCCCCTATTGGTCGTTAAGCACACCAACGTACCAATCAAGGAGCAAGATTTATACGGAGATATTTTCAATCGCCCGGCGTGAAAAGCTCCTGGTTCAGCATAGCCATTGCATTTCTATTGTGCGCGACGACGCTGGTCACGGCCATCCCTCATGGGGTGAGCGCGGCCTTGCCGTCCGAGCAGACGTTCATCTCCGAAGGCGCGGAAGAAGGGTCCTTCAACCTCTGGGCCGCGCAATGGGACCGTTATGACGCCAACACCGCCAACGATTATGATACTTGGTGCAGGACCAAGCATGAGGTCCACAGCGGGACCTTCTCGATCTATTGCGCCAAGAACGGGTTCAACTCCCATTACTACGCCAACGGGACCCAGGTGGAGAACGTCAATGTGACCGCTTCGAGCGATCCCACTCAGAAGAGCCATGTGCTCCGCTACGACACCGGGATGGACGCGGTGATGCGGAAGCAGCTCAACTCCCAGGCGAGATACTATGGGACCGTGACCGTGAACTTCTGGTTCTGGTCCGACACCGGGGCCTCGGACGCCAAGCAGCCCTTGACCGGCGAGAGCGTGGGGTACGACTTCC
>JAKIXL010000149.1 GCA_022709105.1 Thermoplasmatota archaeon
GATGCCTATTCCGGTCATCTCGTACTTGCCGAAGAGCAGTACGCCGCTCGTGATTGGAACTTGAGTTTCTCCTTCCACAGAATTCACCTCACCGGCTTCTCCTTCCGGCCCCTGACAAGCTCGTTGAGGGACACATTGTTGACCTGTACGACCTTGTAGCGGACACCCGGAATGTCCCCATAGGACCTCCCCAGTCTGCCGCCGATGCCCTCCACCATTACCTCGTCGTGCTCGTCTATGAAGTTGATGGCGCCGTCACCGACCGCGAAGGCGGTGATCTGGCGGCCGTTCTTGATAAGCTGGACCTTGACGCATTTCCTGATCGCGGAGTTCGGTTGCTTGGCCTCAATACCTACTTTCTCCAGTACGATGCCACGGGCCTGAGCCGATCCCTCTAGGGGGTCGGACTTCTCCCGGAGCTTCAACAATCTCCGCTTGTATGTGCTGTCGGACCATCTGAATTTCTGACGGTCGTCCTTGAGCTTCCTAGCCGTGTAAAGACCTCTAGCCAAATGATTCACCTTCTTTGTGAGAAGCGGGCTCCTTATTATGGTAGTTGTATTTAAGCGTTAAGGGTTTTTCAGAGACCGTTCGGGCTACTCTTATTAGAGAGGCCTATAAAAACCATTCGGTGGGTCAAAATGTATGCTGGCCATGATGAGCGGGCGATGGTCCCCCTCTCAGGGCGCGAGGGGGCTTGTTCACCTGTCGATCACCCTACTTGCCCGCATTTCCTTTATGTGCTCTCATCGTTGAAGGTGCCTCTTGCGTGAGCGAACAAGGTCGAAAGAGATTTATCGGAAAGCCCCAATCCTCCGCTGGGATGGGATATGGGCAATGAAGGGGATGCGGCCCGGCGGCTCGATAAGGCACAGCGAAGTATCGAATATGGCCTGGCGTTCGCCGTGCCTTTGGTCCTCACCCTGATGCTCTATTCCTATGTGATCTATGATGAGCTTTTCACCCCGCTTTTCATTGTGGCGCTGGCGCTGGCGATAGTGATGACCGTCCCGGCGCACTTGGCCCTGAGGTCGCACTACGAGTGTTGGGCCCGGAACGTCATGCCGCAGAGGCTGGCCACAGGCTTGGTGGGCACCATATACATATCCGCCGCCTCGGTGTTCGGAGTGTCGCTGATGTCCAGCGCCCAAGGGCTGGACCCTGAGCAGCCGCTGACGTTCACGGTGTTCGCCATGCTGGCGGTCCTGATGATCGCGGTCATGGCCTACAACTCCCGGTACAAGGCTCGGAACGAGAGGACCGACATACGGTTCTTCCGCAGAAGGCCCGAGCAATTGGCCGCCGAGATCAGAGCTGCATGCGGCGACAGGAAGATCGAGTGCAAGGTGATCGGGAACGGCCGGCTCACCACCATGGAGCTCCCGGACAACAAGGTCCTTATCACCTTGAGGAGACAGTCGGCGGCTGCCACTGAGGTCATGCTGGAATGCCGGGAACCATCGGCCAACGAGATATGCTCCGTTCTCAAGCATGCCCTGGACCAAGAGGTCTAGGCCCGGCCGTGCGATTCCCCCCGCACCATCGCGCTCGAGATCAAGTGAGCGATGCGCAGCGGCTCCGGCAGGCGGCCCTGCACCGTGCTCTCCTCGAGGATCTGTCCCAGGGTCTCGGCCTCCATGCCTGAGATCGTGGCGTACAGCGAGCGGCGGCGCGTTCCGACCACGAACAACGGCTTCCTCCTGATCACCTCCAGGCGGTCCCGCCAATCTGGAAAGTGAGAACGAAGGGCCGCTTCCATCCGCTCGAAGTCTGGCATCTCCCGGGTCACCGTTGCGCAGGGGATGCCGACACGCTTGTGCAGTGCGTCGACATCGATGACGTTGAAGCCGCCGACCGCGACGCCGTCGAACAGGATCAGGCGAAGCTGCTCGCGGTACCTTGAGCGTTCGACCATGGCCGCGATGGCCTCGTTGGCGTCCCGGCCGTCCACCTCCACTTCGGTGCGCATGATCCCCTCTATGTACATGGGCAGGCGGGCGACCACTCCTACCACCAGGGCCCTTCTTGAACGGAAATCGAAGGGCGAATCATCGATGCCGAGGATGCGTATGTGAGGCTTCAATCTCATACCAGCTTCAGATGTCCGGTTATTCTGTCCAACACGTCCGCCGGCCCCGGGCCTACGCCCAAGCAGGTCACGGTGTTGGGCGGGATCTCGGTCATGCCCGCGTCGGTGATGAGCGAGGTCACCAGGCGGAGAGCTTCAGCATTGCTCTTGACCTCGTAGAGGCCATCGAGCGCGGGCACCTTCACCACCACCTTGCGCTGCCCCTCGGCGTACCACCGGTCGAACCATTCCGGCGTTCTCTTCTTGGCCGCGAAGGCGCAGTTCACCGCCGCGTGGGCGACCTGGGCGGCCATCTTCCCGGCCGAGAGCTTCAGGTCCCACCTGACCACGATGACCATCTTGTAATCCATCGTCATCACTACAGGCCAGGTTAGCGGGTGCCGGAATATAATCCTGATGAGGGCGGTCAAGAGGGATGCGTCAGAACGTATTCCTCCCGGGCGTCAACGGCGTCGACGGCACCCATCGGTGAGATCCCGCCCTCTTGATAATGTCCCGTGAACCCTTCCTGCGGCCGACCGGTCTCAAGCACCAGAGGATGCGCGGCCCTCCGGTCTCGCTTATTCGTTCCTTACACCGTCGAACCCGCGAGATCGAGGCTGAGGAAGAAAGAAGGCCCGGAGATGCTCGCCCCATGGATGGTCCTTGAATCGACGCCAGCGTACACGATGATGAATGCAGATATGCTCTCAGGCGATAGGCCATGAGCCCGATGCGCCTGGTGACGTGCCAATCTCCGTACTCCTTACAGATCACCTGCTGGCCTACGCGGGCTCCTATCGAGAGGGTGCTTACCGGTGCGCTCATGCCGGAACCTGTCCGGTCTCAAAGATCGATATGGTGACGTACGCTCACCGAGGAACCGTTCTTCGTCATGTTCACCGTTGTGAAATACCCCCAGGCCTCTCCGTTCGTCGGCGCTACGGTCCAGACCCCGAGACCTCGTAGGTCAGGTCATCGCCGTCCCCCACTGCCAAGCCTGCAAGCGCGTTCCATGCTTAGGCCGGTGGATCGAAAGTTATCAACAGCGCCGACGCCTCCAGTGCGATCGCGATGGCCGCGAACAGGACGGTATCTTTGTCCGGCCCCTCCTCATCGTTTGTAACTCTCGGAGATAGATGCTTGTGCGCCATTGACCATTATGAACGGTCTAGCGAACGAGCAAATTCTAATTAGCCGACCTGCCATCCCTCTGACCATGTTCGAGCTCATCAGGCGCGACGGCCTGGCCAGGATCGGAAAGCTGGACACACCACACGGACAGCTGGAAACGCCAGCGTTGTTGCCGGTGGTGAACCCCCGCCTGGTCACCGTCCCACCCCGGGAAATGCACGATACGTTCGGCTTTCGGGCGCTAATAACCAACTCCTACATCATCAGGAACGATGCGAAGCTTAACGCCCGGGCAATAGAGGTCGGCCTCCATGAGATGCTGGACTTCCCCGGGGTGATCATGACCGACTCCGGCACCTTCCAGTCGCACATGTATGGCGAGGTGGAGGTGAAGAACGAGGACATCGTAAGCTTCCAGAGGGACATCGGCACCGACATAGGGACGGTGTTGGACATCTTCACCGAGCCTGACTGGAGCAAGGAGAGGACGGCCGGCGCCGTGGACGTGACGATGGAACGGACCATAGAGGCCACGAACCTGAAAGGGAACATGCTGCTGGCGGGCGTAGTGCAGGGCTCGATCTACGAAGACCTGAGGGAGGACTGCGCCCGCCGCCTCGCGCTCTTGAACGTTGACGTGCATCCCATCGGGGGCGTGGTGCCGCTCATGGAGCAGTATCGCTTCGCCGAGCTGGTGGACGTTATCGTGGCATCTAAGAAGGGATTGGACCCCAGCCGGCCGGTCCACCTTTTCGGCGCCGGACATCCCATGGTCTTCGCTCTTGCCACCCTGCTGGGCTGCGACATGTTCGATTCCGCGTCGTACGCGAAGTTCGCCCGAGACGACAGGTTCATGTTCCCCGAGGGGACC
>JAKIXL010000014.1:0-14215 GCA_022709105.1 Thermoplasmatota archaeon
CGCCGAAGCCATGCCCTCATGGTCTTTTACACCTTTTGCCCGCCATCCTGAAAATGCATTGACCTCTGCCTTTGGGACGACGACTCCGGCGGGAGCCTGGATGCCGCCGGCAAGCCCGCTACCCATCTCCACCTGAACGTCCGAAAGATATAAAAAGAGGAAATCAATCAACCAGTTCGCCTAAATAGCATTACTGGTGAATTTCATGACCAAGGAATCTTCGACCGTAACGGTCTCCAAGGGTGACATCGTCCACGTTGAATACAACGCCTATATCGCCGAGAGCGGCATGCTCTTCGACACTACCAACGCGGACAAGGCCAAGGAGGCCGAGATCTTCAACGAGAACCTGACCTACAAGCCCCTGCCCCTGCTGGTCGGCGGCGGAAGGGTCTTCCCCGGTCTGGACGAGGCCCTGGCCGAGGCCAAGGTCGGAGAGCTGACCACTGTGGAGATACCCCCGGAGAAGGCCGCCGGCGCCCGGGACCCCAAGCTGGTCGAGAACATCGCCCTGCGCGAGTTCTTCCGCCAGGAGATCCGCCCCGAGATCGGGATGGAGGTCAACATAAAGAACCGCCCCGGCATAGTGACCGCCATCACCGCTGGACGGGTGCGCGTGGACTTCAACCGCCGCCTCGCCGGCAAGAGCCTGAAGTACCACTTCAAGGTGCTCTCCAAGGCCCAGGACGACGAGCAGAAGGTGAAGGACATACTCGAGATGGACTACGGGACCTCCGAGAACTTCCGCATCACCATCAAGGACGGCAGCTCCGTTTGCATCGTTCTGCCGGACGTCTGCAAGTACGACCAGAAGTGGCTGCTCACCAAGTACAAGATCGTCGCTGATCTCCGGGAAGGCCTGAACGCGGGCAAGGTAAGCTTCGTCGAGGAGTATGTGAAGCCCGCCGAGGCTCCCAAGGAGGAGCCCGCCCCCGAGGAGATCTCTCCAGAAGAGATCCCGCAGGAAGAGTGAGCTGGTCACCGAACCCAAACCTTTTCTATTCGATCCCCTTTCGCTCAACCAAGCACACGTGGCCTAGCCTGGATATGGCGGCAGCCTCCTAAGCTGCAAGCCGAGGGTTCGAATCCCTCCGTGTGCGCTTTCCTTTTCTGGCCTTACAGCTCCTTTACATCCACTAACTATCTGTTCCACAGCGGCCATCGGCGCTCCACATATGATCATAAGGTCAACCATGTGGACCAAAGAACATTAGATCATGTGAGCGCCGATAGCTTTACAGGATTAGGGGCCGTTCGGACCTATTCGGAGCATAAGATGGAAACGACCGAACAGGCCCGTGGTCTGGGGGGCGCCGCGTGCAAGGTCCCAATCCCGCTAGCAGGACTGATGCTGGGCCTCGCGTCGGCCGGCAACATGATTTCTGAGTACCATGAGGGCCTGAAGGCTCTGTTCGGCCTTCTGTCCCTGTTCGCCCTATCCTTGTTGGCGACCCGACTGCTCTACGATGCGGCGAAGTTCAAAGAAGAGCTGAAGGACCCCGCGGTAGCGGGCATCGCCTGCACGATCCCGATGGGCGTCTCTATCCTTTCGACCTATATGGAACCAAGTCTCCCCGGAATAGCCTATGCGATCTGGGTTAGCATGATCGCACTTCATTTTGCTCTGATGGCCTACTTCACCTGGGCGTTCATGCCCAAGCTCGAGGTGAGGAAGTTGCTTCCTGCTTACTTCGTCACCTACGTCGGCATCGCCGTCGGGGCGGTGACAGCGCCGACCTTCGGTGCCCACACCATCGGCCAGTTATTGTTCTGGTTCGGGTTCGCATCCTACCTGGTCCTCTTGCCCCTGATCGCATACCGCGCGGTCGTGGTCAGAGGCGTTCCTGAGCCGATAATGCCGAGCATGGCAATCTTCGCCGCGCCTGCGAGCCTATGCTTGGCTGGGTACTTAAGGTCCTTCGAGACCAGGGAGCTGTGGCTCGTCGGGATCATGTTCGCCCTGTCCCTGTCATCTTATTTCGTGATCATCGCTTACCTTCCTAGATTGTTGAGGCTGAGGTTCTATCCGAGCATCTCGGCCTTCACCTTCCCCCTGGTCATCAGCGCGATCGCCACCAACGCGACCTTCGAATACCTGTTGACCGAAGGCATCGACCAACCCATCTTCCAATGGCTGGCCTGGCTGGAGGTCGTCTTTGCCTTGGCGATAATCCTCTACGTGATCGTGAGATATATCCACTTCTTCTGGGTCAAGGACCTTCTGGCAAGATCTTGAGGAAGGCATAGGCCAGGGAGGCGAGTGCGAAGAGCTCACGCTCAGACAGGCCGTTCTTGGCATATTTCCAGCTTACCCGCCCTATCGCCCCGATCATCGGTGAGGGGTCGTGAGCTCAAACACGACCATTAAGATGCTTCGTCCGAGGCTGATGTCGATTCCATCTTCGTTCTTACATGGTTATCAATGCAAAGCTGTTTATAGCTTAGAAAATTAGAAGCTATGCCGGTCGGGGGCGTAATCCCATCCCCCCCTTTCCAACGTGCGCAGGCGGTCACCCTGTTATCGACAGAACGCCCCGGGCCGGATATTTTTTCATCGACCGCGCCGAACGATAAGCTAGCGGGTCACCTCCGCACGCATCCTGTCATGGTGGGATGAAGCAGGAACAACATGTCTCGGGAAAACGGTCCCAAGGGCGGTTGGCGGCCCTCCTTCCCTCAATGCATATTATTAAACCTCCTGAGATTAAGATTAGGGTCAGTCCTGGTTTCAAGGAGGGCAGAGCGAACATGGGGGCCGGAGGAAGAGAGCGCATGCAGGCGATGGCCGTGTTGGCACTAGCCGCATTGTTGGTGACGAGCACAGTCCTGATCATCGCTCCCGCGGCCTCGGCCGCCGGGACGTCCACGGTCACGGTGCTGCGGGAGAACTTCGAGAACCCCAACTTCAACTGTGACACTGGATGGGACCAGGACGGCCGGGAGATGTGGGCCCGGGGGGACGATAATCCGAATTCGGGCGTGGACGCCTGGTGCCACTCCCAATACAGGATAGCTCCATCTGGCGGCAGCTGGAGCGCCTGGTGCGCCGTCATCGGCAGCAACAGCATCGCCCCGGCCAGGGGGCTCGGGCCGAAGTCGAACACCGAGGTCCAGAGATATGATGCCAACATGTCCTCGTACCTTAGGCATTCCCTGAACATGGACCAGGGGCTGGGCGCCGGAACGCTGACCTTCTCCTACTGGTCCAGGACCATGGCGAGCGCCGCGCCGGGCGGCTTTGACCACCTACGAGTGACCGTGTCCGTCGACGGCAGCACGTTCACCGAGATCTGGAAGCAGCCTTCGGCGAACGAAGGCTCATGGAAGCAGGCCACCGCATCGGTTCCCGCCGACGCCAAGATCATCAGCTTCGACTTCATCAGCGGACCTTATGCTCCCGGTACGGAGTGGCAGGAGGGTGCGTACATCGACAACATCCTTGTCACCCAGGCGAGCGTCCCTTCGTGGTCCCATGTCAACACCCTGCCGGCCTATTCGCCGGGCACCTTCGATGTCAGCATATCAGTGGACGCCTCTCAAGGGGCCCCGGAGAAAATCGAGCTGTTCTACCGGACGAGCGGGGCCGGGAGCTACTCGCTATATACCGACCCGGGGCACCCCGACGGAGCGTTCACCAGCGGAGAAGCGATCAGTTTCAACTCGTCTCTCACCGGCGGAGAGCTCGATTACCAGTTCATCAGCGTCGCCTCCGGAGGCGGGGTGATCGAACCTCGGCCGTCTGTGCCCGATGCTTCGACGAAGGTTGACGCGACCCCGCCGAACGTGACCGCATCGCTCAGCGGAACGGCTACCGAGAGCGGGTGGTACAACAGGTCGGTGATCGTCCACCTGTCCGCCGAGGACCGCGGCAGCGGCGTGAGGAGCATCCGCTATAAGCTGGATGATGGGGACTGGGCCGTCTGGAGCAGCGATATCTCCATCGCGGACGACGGCGTTCACGTCCTGGCATATGGCGCGGCGGACAATGTCGGCAACCACGGGGAGGAAAGGTCACGGACGATCAGGATCGATACGGTGGCCCCGGCCACGCTCTACCGGGTCGACGAGAACGGCATTGTCTCGCTCATGCCGACCGATGACACGTCAGGGGTCGAGAACGCTCACTTCCGTGACAGAGGAGGCGAGTGGAAGAACTATAGCACGCATGCCCAGATGCTCGATGCTGAGGGCCCCATAGAGTACTACGCAGTTGACAGGGCGGGAAACATGGAGAGCGTTCGAACGCTTGACCTCAACAACGTCCCGATGAGAAAGGTGACGCTGGAGATCGAGGGCGTAAGGGAAAACTATTCCAGCGGCGAGACTGTCAGGTTCGCGTGGACCTGCACTGACCCTTCTGGCATGGTCGACCACTTCGAAGTGATGGTCGATGGGTCGAGCGCCAAGAGGGTGGGCCGCGACGTGGCATCGATCGATCTCGAGGGCCTTGCCGATGGCGGGCATCAGATCCTCCTGCTGGCCGTTGATGGCGTCGGAAACTCGACCTTTCGTGAGGTGGCCCTCACCGTCGGCGGCGATGGAAATGACGGATCCTCCACTCTGCTTTTGATGGCGATAGGGGCCGTGGCGGTGGCGGGAGCGGTCATCGGCGCACTGTTCTTCCGGCCCAAGAGGTCCGGATAGGCGCGCGTCGGCCGGAGCGCCGAACCTCGACAAGGTCATGGACCATATAGGCTATCGGTCGGAATCAGGTGGTAGCGGTCACTGTCTATAAGCGCAGTTAGGTCCACGCTCCGGCCTTGGGGCAGCTTCCGAGATAGAGGTCCGAGAATGCGTTTTTATGGCGATGAATTATAATGGCCGCTCGAGATAGCGTTAGTGGGGTTCTAGTGGAAGAGTTCGACATGATCATAATAGGCTCCGGGGCCGGCCTGAACATCGTGGACCCGGCGGTAAATGCCGGACTGAAGGTCGCCCTGGTGGAGAGCGGTCCGCTGGGAGGGACGTGCCTGAACCGCGGCTGCATACCGTCAAAGATGTGGATATATCCCGCCGATATTATCAGGGAGATCGAGGACGCCGGCCGGGTGGGCGTGAACGCTAAGGTCGAGAGCGCGGACTTCGACCTCATCCGGAGGAGAACTTGGGACGTGGTGCTCCGAGACCGCGGCCACATAGAGGAGGCGGTCGAGGCCGACCCCCGAATGAAGCTTTACAAGGTCCAAGGCAAGTTCGTCGGCGATCATACGCTCGCGGTCGGCAGCGAGAAGATCCGCGCTCCCCGCATAGTGATAGCCGCCGGCGCCCGTTCCCACATCCCATCGATACCGGGGCTGGACAAGGTGCCGTACCTTCTGTCGGAGAATATCTTTGACATCACCACCCTGCCCGAGAGCATCATCATGCTGGGCGGCGGATACAAATCCTGTGAGCTCGGACACTTCTTCTCTGCCATGGGGACCAAGGTCTCCATCGTCCAAAGGAACGTCCGTCTTCTGCCGGACGAGGAGCCGGAGATGAGCTTCGTTGTAAAGAAGATGCTCGGACGGCACGTATCAATATCCACCAACCAGTCGGTAAAGGAGGTCAGGCCCGTTCCTGGAGGGGTGGAGGTCGTAAGAGAGGACCGGGAGACCGGAGCCATCGTGGTCGAGGAGGCCGAAAGACTGTTCATCGGCACCGGGATGGTCAGCAACGCCGATCTGCTGAACGTCAGCGCGACAGGCGTGGGAACGGACGAACGCGGATATATCAAGGTCGATCCGTTCCTGAGGACGACCGCCCCGGACATCTGGGCCCTGGGAGATATCACTGGTCGGCACATGTTCCGTCATACCGCCAACTATGAGAGCCAAGTGGTTTGGCACAATATGAACAACAAGGAGTTGGCAGAGACGGACGAGCATGCCATCCCTCACGCCGTCTATACCTACCCGACGGTAGGGAGCGTGGGGATGACAGAAGAGCAGGCCAAGGCCGGCGGCCTCAAGTACCTCATAGGGGTAAGCCGCTACGCGATGGTTGCCAAGGGCAGTGCCATGAACGATGATACTGGTCTGGTGAAGGTGATGGTGGAAAAGGGCACTCGGAGGATCTTGGGGGCCCATATAGTGGGGAAGGAGGCGGACCTCCTGGTGCAGCAGATGGTCTATCTCATGAACGCGGGGGACATGTCATACATGCCAATGGCCAGGAGCCAGATCATTCACCCCGCGCTTAACGAGGTGCTCATCTCCGCCCTCGGACGGCTGCAGGACCCTGAGCACGAGCACAGGCATTGATCAGTCGAAGAGCCCAAGGTGGCCGAGGCCGCTGCCGTCGCCGGTCCGTTCCTCGTCCCCTCTTTGGCACAGCACCTTCTTGCTCGCTATGCCTATCAGATAAGGGACCGGCGGAAGGAAGTAGAAAAAGGAGCCGACCAGCGCGCCGATCTTCTGCCCCAGCTTCATCTTGTGAACTAGGGTCCTTATCGGATCGTCCGTCGGTTCTCGGTCCAGGCCGAACATGGAACGGACGATCAATCGGTCCGATTCGAGCACCACCTCTACGCTCCAGGCGATGGCCTTGTCGAGCGGGATGACGCGTCCTCCCGCCTCGGTCCTCTTGGACAATATCGCCTTTCTCAGATCCTCCGCATTGCTTCCGACGAAGTTAGTGTAGGCTAGACCGATGGTCTTTAGATAGTGGGAGTCGGACCCGCCTATCCTTGCGAACTTCCCGCCCTGAGCGGCCTTGTCCGCGCGCGGATTGGCGAAGTTATCAATGTGGCCCCCATTGAGCACCTCAATGCCGTCCACGTCAAGCTCCTCGATGCGCTCTCCGAGGCAAGGACAGTGCAGGCTGAACGGGTGAGGGGCGATGACTATGCCGTCCTGCGCCCTAATGAGGTCGATGGTCTCCTCCGCTGACAGCCTGGGAGGTATCTCGTCCTCCAGGTAAAGCCCAATGACCTCGCCGTCAGTGGTGCTGATCTCCTCGCCCACGATGACCTCTATTCCGCCCAGGCCTTTTGCGATCTCGCGGGCCTTTAAAGCGCCCTTGATGGAGTTGTGGTCAGTGATGCAGACCACGTCCATCCCTGCTGTACGCGCTTGGACGATTACGTCCCTAGGCTCGGATACCGACTCGGGGAACCGAAGCACTCCCATCCGGTGCAGCCCGGAGTACTTGGTGTGAACGTGGGCGTCCGCCTTACCCATTGAGGGTTGGTTAGACCAAACCGGCATTTAACATTATGCGAGCAGGGTTCTTCGTCCAAAAAAGGCGCTAGCTCAATCCCGCTTGATGAGGTCCGATTTGGTCAATATTCCCACAGCCTTATCCCGGTCCACGACCACCACCGCTGGGAACTCCAGCAGCAGTTCCTTGACCGTGTCCGAGCTGGTGCTCCTGGAGACGGTGGGAGGAGGTTCGCTCATCACCTCTCCGGCCGGCGTATTCCCAGGGTTCCCCTTGAACCTCAACAGGTCTTCCTCGGTTATCATGCCTACGATGCTCTCTCCTCTGAACACCAGTAGCTGAGATACGCCCCTCTCGCCCATTATCTCGGTGACCATATCCACGGTATCGTCCACCTGCACGCTGAAAAGGGTCTCGGTCATGTATTTGGAGCAGTGGTCCTTCTGCTCTTCCTTGAGGCAACGGAGGATGCGGTCGACCGTTGAGTACCTTGGATCGACCTTCCCGCTCTCTATCTTTGCGATATGGGCCTGGGACACTCCGGCCTTCTGGGCCAGCTCGGTCTGGGACATGCCTGCTTTCTGCCTCAGCCTTCTTATCTCGGATAGCTCCATTATAACCATCAGTTATAATTCTATGCATGGTATGATGCGTTAAAATATATATACCCTCCCGTGTTTTAGCCTCAAGAAGTGGTCATGATGGTAACCCACGTATTCACATCGGAGTCCGTGACCGAAGGTCACCCCGACAAGCTTTGCGACCGTATCTCCGACTCTATCCTAGACGCATATCTGGCACAGGACCCCAACGCGCACATCGCGATCGAGACCATGGCGACCACGGGCATGGTCATCGTGGCCGGCGAGGTGAAGACCGACCCTTGCTTGAACGTGCATGTGGACGCAGACAAGGTGATACGCAAGGCGGTGCGGGAGATCGGCTATGACCGCCCCGAGTATGGCTTCGATTCCGACCATATCTGCGTCCTATCCTCGTTGCACGATCAGTCCGCGGACATCGCTATGGGCGTATGCCGCAAGAAGAAGGGGAAGAAACTGGCCACCGGCGCAGGCGACCAAGGCCTGATGTTCGGGTACGCGACCGACGAGACCCCTGAGCTCATGCCGCTCCCCATACTCATGGCCCAAAAGCTGGCGATGCAGCTGGCCAAGGTACGGAAGGACGGAACGCTCCCATGGCTCAGGCCGGACGGCAAGACACAGGTAACGGTCGAATACGAGGACGGGGTCCCTAAGCGCATCGACACCGTGGTCGTGTCCACCCAGCACGCGCCGGTCATCGACGGTGAGACCGAGGACGAGAAGGTCCACGCCATCATCGAGAAGGCCATGAAGGACAAGGTCATCAAGCCGGTGTGCGGGAAATGGATAGATGCCAAGACCAAGTACTTCATCAACCCCACTGGAAGGTTCGTCATCGGCGGCCCCTGCGGGGACTCCGGCGTGACTGGGCGCAAGATAATCGTAGATACGTACGGAGGCATGGGCCGTCATGGAGGCGGCGCGTTCTCGGGAAAGGACCCCACCAAGGTTGACCGCTCGGCCGCCTACATGTGCAGATATATTGCAAAGAACATCGTCGCCGCTGGGCTGGCCAAGAGGGTCGAGGTACAACTCGCCTACGCCATCGGCGTCGTGCAGCCGGTGTCGGTCATGGTGGACACCGGCGGGACCGCGATCGTTCCCGAGGAGAAGATCTCCCAGGCCGTGGTGAAGGTCTTCGACCTCTCTCCCGATGGGATCATGGGTGCCCTTAATCTCCGCCGGCCGATCTATTCAAAGACATCCGCCTATGGTCACTTCGGGCGCAACGAGCCGGAGTTCACATGGGAGAAGGTCGACAAGGTCGACGCCCTCCTAAAGGCCGCGGGCGTGAAGGCCCCGGCGAAGGCCAAGGCCAAGGCCAAGGCGGGCAACGGAGCCAAGGCCCCGGCTTAGGCAATATTGCCCGATCACGGAGATGTCGTCTAAGAACGGCATCGTCCGTTACACCATCTTTTCTCAGACGATGTGGCGGCCGATCGCGTCGGCGCTCTTTACGGGAACATATCAGCGTCCAGGCGATCGCCGGGAGAGTCGCCGGAGGATGTGGACGGTGGCCGTCTCGTTCGTCCCTATCGGGTCCGTTCCACCATTGATGGCAGCGCCTCAGTGCAGGTCCGGGAAACAATGGAACAACCGCTCGTCCAGTCTATCTTGGAACTAAGGCACATCGTCAATCACGGTCCTCATATCATCACGGCCGGGGTAGCTTCGCGGCGTTCTTGAGAACGCCGTTAGTTCGAACCGTGATGCGATATTGCATGCGTACCCGCGCTCCTTCCTCTGACAAGTTATATATCGCCGCTCGGTCTCGACGTCCTGATGGACATAGTGGAGGGCCTAATGGCATGGATGGTCCAGGCCATCATGCAGCTCGTTCAGGGCGGCGGATATCCTGGCATAGTCGTCCTCATGGCGCTGGAAAGCATGTGCCTGCCCGTTCCCAGCGAGATGGTCCTTCCGTTCGGAGGTGCGCTCGCGGCAATGGGCCGCCTGGCTCTCACCGGTGACCCGCTTTTAGATGCGCTTCTCGTCGCTCTGGCCGGCACGCTCGGCTGCACGATCGGCTCGATCATAGCTTACTATATCGGCCTCAGGGGCGGCCGTCCTTTAATTAACCGATACGGCCGATACTTAAAGCTGAACGAGAGGCACCTGGACCTGGCGGAGCACTGGTTCCATAGATACGGCGACTGGGCGGTCCTGGGGTCCCGTCTTCTGCCAGTGATCAGGACGTTCATCTCGCTGCCTGCGGGGGTGGCCAGGATGCCGTTCCGGCGGTTCATCGCTCTGTCGACCATCGGGTCGCTGCCCTGGTGCCTTGCCCTAGCCTACATCGGGATGGTGATGGGAGAGAACTGGCAGGCCGTGGAAACGTTGTACCGTCCGCTCGAGTACATTGTCGTCATCGGCGCCTTGGCCTTGCTCGCCCACTATGTCCTGAGGTGGAGGACCACGAGAAAGGCGTGCGGCCCCTAGGCATCAGAGTAGTAGTATTCGCCCCTCTCCTTTTGCTCGCGGTCGAGCCGCGAGCCAGGCTTGTTGATCCGAGGCCGGTTGGTATCATTGTCGCGGCGGAAGGTCACGTCGACCTCTCTGAGGAACTTGTTCATCCCTATCCGCATGTCGAACGGCCCGTTGGCACGACCTTCCTTCCCCGGCTGCCCGGAGAAGACCATGATGGAGTCGGAGACCATGTCCAGGAAGTATATGTCGTGGTCGACGATGAGTGCACTGCGGCCCCGCTTCTCCATGACCCTGCGAACGGTCTTGGCCGCCTCCATCCTCTGGTTCGAGTCCAGGTATGCCGACGGCTCGTCCAGCAGATACATGTCGGCCTCTCGTGACAGGCAGATGGCGATCGCTACCCTCTGAAGCTCGCCCCCGGACAAGGTGTTGACGTTCTTCTCGTAGAGCCTTTTCAGCATCAGAGGGTGCGCGATCTCGCTCTCGAAGAAGCCGGACCGGAAGAACTCGTGATTCGTCACCATGAAAAGCTCCATGACCGAGCCGTCGAAGTCCGGGGCGATGTACTGGGGCTTGTACGAAACCTTGACGCTCTTGTCCACCTTCCCCGCGGTCGGCTCCTGAATGCCGGCCAGCATCTTGACGAAAGTCGTCTTCCCGATGGCATTGGGGCCCACCACGCCGACCGATTCGCCGACCTTGATGGTGCCCGGCTCCGCGGAAAGCTTGAACTCCTTGAAGTCGCACTCCAGGCGAGGGTAGTCAAGCAGGTGCGCCGTGACCTGGCTGTCCCGCGGGGGATGCGACTCGAACCGTATCTGGGTGTCCCGGAAGCGGATGTTCTCCTCCCGCATGTATCCGTCCAGGTAGGTGTTGATGGCGATGCGCACCTGGCGCGGTTGAGCGAACACGCCGTACGCGCCCTCAGAGCCATAGACCAGGTAGGCGTTGTCCGCGAGGAAATCAAGGATGGCCAGGTCATGCTCTATGACCACTACCTGCTTCTCTTGGGCTAGCTGCTGGATGAGCCGCGCCACCCTGATGCGCTGGTAGATGTCCAGATATGAGGACGGCTCATCGAAGAAGTAGGTGTCGGCATCCTTCATCAGAGAGGCGGCAATGGCAACCCGCTGCAGCTCGCCCCCTGACAGCTTGTCCAGTGGCCGGTCGATGATCTCCTCCAGCTCCAATAGCTCTGCGGCCTGGTCTACGGTCATGCGCTCCGCGACCTTCGACAGCAGTTCCCTCACCACTCCCTTGACCACCCTTGGAAGCTTGTCCACGTATTGCGGCTTGAGCGCCGTCCGCACGTTTCCGGCATACACTTTAGCCAAGTAGTCGCCCAGTTCTGTTCCGGAGAGCCTGGAAAGCACTTCCTCCCTGCTCGGCGGACTCTCATAGCTTCCGAAGTTGGGGGTCTCCTCCCCGGACAGCAATCTTATCGAGGTCGTCTTGCCGATCCCGTTGGGACCAAGAATGCCGGTCACGAGGCCGCGTTTCGGCACAGGGAGGCGGTAGATCCGGAACCCGTTGAGCCCGTACTGGTGCATAAGATCGGACTTCAGCTCCTCTGGCAGGCCAATGATCTTGATGGCCTCGAACGGACATTTGTGCACGCAGATGCCGCATCCTGCGCACAGCTCCTCGGAGATCACCGGCTTCCCGCCCTCTCCGATGACCACCGCCTCCACGCCGGTGCGCACCTTAGGGCAGTAGCTCCTGCACTCAGCGTTGCACTTCTTAGGCTGGCAGTGGTCCCTCAGCAGTACGGCTATGCGCATGGATTTCGCAATACTGACTCTCTGATAAAAAGATGATTATCATCTCCTTTTTAGATCAGGTCCCTCCGGTCGATGTGAACAAGCCCCTGAAAGGCCGCTCCCTTCGATATGCCACGTCATGGAGGTGAGGCGGCCCCCGCAAGTGCCGCAGCAGCGCGTTGCATACGCTCGGAACGCATGGATGTCAGCCGGTCAGGGACCTTCCGGCAATGGTCCGATAGCGGCACGGCGATATAACGTTCGGTCATTAGAAAGAAGGCATGGCGGTCCGGAGGGCCGGTGCGATTTGCCGGGACATTTGTGGGATATCGCTTCTTACATCAACTTCCTGGCCTTTCACTAAGGTGCGGGCCGATGGGACTATCTGTCATGATATCGGACACCATTGTCCAGGGCATATCGAAGGACCTGGCAACCGCCAATCCTTGCCGGCCCGGTCGTTGACCAGTGCCCATCAATGCTTAAATCCTTCCTCCACAATCCACTGGCCGATATAATGGCAAAGGTCTTAGTGTGCGTCGCCTGGCCATACGCAAACGCCCCTATCCATCTGGGGCATGTGGCCGGTTCCCTGCTCCCTCCTGACATATTCTCAAAGTACCACCGTATGATCGGGAACGAGGTGCTGATGGTGTCAGGGTCGGACCAGCATGGTACGCCGATCACCGTCAAGGCGGACAAGGAAGGGGTGACCCCGGAGACCATCGCCGAGCGGTATCATGAAATAAACAAGAAGGCCATCGAAGGCCTGGGCATAGAGTTCTCGCTGTTCACCAAGACCCATACCTCAAATCACATCAACGTCGTCGATGATGTGTTCTTGACCTTGAAGGACAAGGGACACCTTTACAAGAAAGGTACCCAGCAGTACTATTGTCCGGAATGTGAGAAGTTCCTTCCCGACCGTTATGTCGAGGGTAAGTGCCCGTACTGCGGCAACGAGAAGGCCCGGGGGGACCAATGCGAGAGATGCGGAAAGACCTTCGAGGGCGGCGAGCTCGTGGAGGCCGCCTGCCTGCATTGCAGCACTGCGCCTCAAATGAGGGAGACCGAGCACTACTTCCTCAGGCTGTCCGAGTTCCAGCAGCCCCTTATCGACTGGGTCTCGGGGAAGGACAACTGGAAGTCCTCGGTGAAACTGTTCACCAAGAACTGGCTGGAGGCCGGCCTGCAGGACCGCCCCATAACCAGGGACATGTCATGGGGCGTTCCGGTGCCCCTGCCCGGCTGGGAAGGCAAGGTGATCTACGTCTGGTTCGAGGCGGTCATAGGTTACCTGTCCGCGTCCAAGGAGTGGGCCAGTACGATCGGCCGTCCGGATGAGTGGAGGAGCTATTGGCAGGACCCTGAGGTCCGGAGCTTCTACTTCCTGGGCAAGGACAACATCCCGTTCCACACCATCATTTGGCCGGCAATGCTCACCGGCTACGGCGGGTTGAACCTGCCGTACGACGTCCCGGCCAACGAGTTCCTCACATTCCGGGGGGACAAGCTCTCCAAGAGCCGCGGCAACAGCATAGACATCCCCTCCATGCTGCAGCGGTTCGAGGTCGACGCCATCCGCTACTACGTTGCGGCGAACATGCCGGAGAACAAGGACGCCGACTTCTCATGGGCAGACTTCGAGATCAAGGTGAACAATGAGCTGGTGGCGACGCTTGGCAACTTCTATCATCGCGTGCTCAGCTTTACCTACAAGCACTTCGGGGCTGTGCCCGAATACAAAGGGACGAAGGAGGACCGCAGTGCATTGATGAAGGCCATCGAGGACGCTCAGGTGCATATCTCCGCCGATCTCGAAGCATGCGAGTTCAAAAGGGCGCTCAAGAGCATCATGGACCTGGCCCAATACGGCAACCGATACTTCGATTCGGTCGGCCCTTGGGCCTTGATCAAGAAGGACCGGGATGCCTGCGGCTCCGCTCTCAATCTCAACCTCGAGCTGGTGAAGGCGCTCGCAGTTCTCAGCTATCCGTTCCTTCCCAATTCGGCCAAGGGAGCGTGGAAGCTCCTGGGGCAGGACGGCACGCTGGAATCCGCAGGATGGCGTGCCGCCGGAATCCCGTTGGAGAGTGGGCAGAGGTTGCTCGAGCCCAAACCTCTCTTCTCCAAGATCGCCGTGGAGAAGGATGAGGAAGGATCGAAGTTCAAAGGCTTCGGCGCCTTGAACCTCAAGGTCGGCCGGATCGTCGAGGTCGGCGATCACCCCAACGCCGATACGCTCCTGCTGATGCAGGTGGACATCGGCAGGAAGGTTCAGAT
>JAKIXL010000014.1:14225-18687 GCA_022709105.1 Thermoplasmatota archaeon
GCGTACTACTCGCCTGAGCAGCTCAAGGGCCGGAAGGTCGTGGTGGTGTCCAATCTCAAACCCGCCAAGCTAAGGGGTCAAGAATCGCAGGGCATGCTCCTGGCCGCAGAGGCCGGCGAGGTCGTCGCGCTCCTAACGCCTCCTGAAGGCGCAGAACCGGGCGACCAGGTGAGCAGCGGCACGGTCCCCGGAGAGAAGCAGATCGAGTTCAAGGACTTCCAGAAGCTTGTCCTCAGGGTCGGCACGGCGATCGGCAAGGACAAGCTCGACGTAGGCCGGGAGGTAAAATACAGCGGCCCCCAGGCCGCCGAAGGCTCGAAGGTGGCGGTCTTCCTCCCTTCCCCGGACGCGGACGAGGCCCTCATTTTCTATACTGATAAGGGCGCTCCGGTCACGGCAGACCCGAGACTGCCCAGCGGGGCAACAGTAAGATGAGGGCCGACCTGCACGTTCACTCCACGTATTCCGACGACGGGCACCAGACGGTCGAGGAGATCTTGGCCCGGTGCAAGGAGCTGGGCATTGGAGCGGTGGCGATATGCGACCACAACGTGTTCGAGGCCCATAGGTCCGCCGCGGCGCTGGCTTCGGACATCATCATCGTGCCGGCCATGGAGATCACCTCGGACGGCGGACACATCCTTGGCCTCGGGATCGCCGCTCCCGTGGCCAGAGACCTGACCGTTCGAGAAACGATCGAGTCCATCCACGCTGCCGGAGGGATCGCGATAGCCCCTCATCCGTTCAGAGCATGGTCAGGCCTGGGCGAGGACAATGTGAGATCAAATGGTTTCGACGCGATAGAGACCGTGAACGGACGGTCCAAGAAAGCTGGCAACTTGGCGGCCAAACGCCTGGCCAAGAAGCTTTGCCTTCCTGCCATTGGCGGAAGCGATGCCCATCGAACGGACGCCGTCGGGAGGGCCTATACGGAGCTGCCAGATAGTTGCCGTTCCTCTGATGACGTTATAAGGGCGATCATGGAACGGAGGTGCCGGGCGTTCGGTACTGGTCACAGCACCTCAAGGTCGATCTGGTCAGGGGCCGTCGGCATAGCGAGATGGTTCCGCCGCGGATGCAGGCGGATGTGATCGAGCATCTCGAAGAAGGCCGATGTGCCGAGAGCGGCGGACAAGGCGGACAATGATCAGATGACCGATTCCGCGTTCGCCATGAGCTCGCGCGCGAGGTCGGCGACCTTCCCCTTGTCGCCCTCCTGGTCCATTAATATGGTGACCAGATACTTCGTGCCGATCCCTATCAGGATGAGCGTCTGCTCGGTGAGGTCTATAGTGACCTGAGAAAGCTTGTCCTTTAGCTCTGTGGAGGTGGTCTCCGCAGCTCCCAAGATGATGGCGGCCATGGCCGCGAAGGTCTCACGGTGGATCCCTTTGAGAGGGCCGCCCATAATGTACATGCCTCCGCGGGACACCAGTGAAGCGTCCAGGACATGGTCCTGGCTCTTGATCTGGTCCAAAGCACTCCTTACAGGCGACGGCTCGCTCATGGTTTTCCTCGTTCCGATTTTTCGCCTAATGAGCCGCGGCCATATATAGGTTTTCATAAAAATATTTCCCACCGCATCATCCAGCGATACTGGATGAAGGCCCAATAACTAGATCTCGTCCCCGCGTGACCGCTTCCACGGCCGTTGCAGTCTTGCAGAAATAAATATCTGGAAGCCAATCTATTTGTACAACACGTCCCGTTCCAAAGCCCAACGGTGCGGCCGATGTCGTTCATTGGTATTTTCGGAAAGAAGTACGAAGAGGAACGACTTGAGGCTAGCATGCTCGACTCCTTTGCTTCCGACCAGGGATCGGACGCTGATAGGGTGAGAAGGAAACTATTGAAAAGGGCAGAGACCAAGCCCCAGGAGACGGTGGTCCTACTCCTAAGGAACCTGGAAAGCAGGAACGGCCGGGCGAAGAGGTCCATACTGGATACATTGACAGAGCTGGCCAAGGACAGGAACGCCCTTTCGGCCATTCTGGAACAGATGGTGCATCCCAGCCGCAACGTCCGCAAGGCGGTGCAGACCTTCCTTGGCGACCTAGTAGGTCCGCATGCTGTGGTTTACGCTTCCTTGTTCGAGCAGACCATGCTCGTCGTGGCCATGTCCCAGCGCAAGGACATCCCCATGGAGGACATAGTGTCTCTGGCCGAGATATCCAAGGAGACCTTCATGGACGGAGAGGTCATGGCTTCGATCAAGGACATTGGCTTCTGTCTTGACCAAGCCAAGCACAGGTACCGAAGCTCGGAACAGTTGAAGGACTATCTGTCCGACCTCCTGAAGATGGCCCCTGACCTTTCCAGGATGGGCGTCTACAGCGGCACGCTGGAAGAACCTCTTCGCAAGGCCATGAGGGCGACGAGGGCCCGCAGTTTCGATGAGGCCAGGGACATCATCGAGGAAAGGACCCAGGAAGCGAAGCTTCGCCAAGGCCTGCGGACTCTTGCCCAGGAGATCAAGGACAACATAAGCTCACGGCCAGAGTTGGATGATGGACTGCTCTCGGAACAGGACCGTGAGGAGATATCCACGCTGCGAGGGGTGGCCGGGGCGGTCGACAATCTCGCGAGGGGAGGCGACCCATCAAAGGCCGTCATCATTCTTCACGAGTACATCGACGGATATCTGCACGGATATGGGGTCGCGCTCAGGAAGAGGGCCGTAGAAAGGGATGCTGGGGCACTCGCCACGATGTACATGATAAATCTTAGGTGCATACTGCTCGCATCAACGCTCCTACCGGTCACCGCAGAGGGAGCGTATCTCTATGGATTCAAGGACATTGAGAAAGCGGCCAGTGTTCATGTTGTACCTGCCCCGGCCCTGACCATCGGACGCTGATATCGTCGGACCGACGTCGGACGCATTTTCCCTTCAACACAATTGATCGTCCAGTGTGATAGGCGCTTAAAGGTATTTGACCAGTAATTTTTAATTTGTCCATATGCAACTAGCAAAATTTATATGCCAGAGAGTCAGTCTCGTCAGACGAGGGATGCACTAATGCCAAATTCGTTGGTAAAGAACGCACTGGGCAGTGAATACAAGGAGAAGCTCACGGCAAAAACCGTAGAGGCTCCTGCGCCTGTTCAGCAGCAGGAGCTATCGGACGCCGATCGCGAGATCTTGGAGATGGCCGCCAAGCTTGACGTCTGCATCAAGATCATTGGGTGCGGTGGCGGCGGATCGAACACCATCAACCGCTGCGTGGATGCAGGCATAAGCGGCGCGCAGGTCTGTGCCATCAATACCGATGCCAAGCACCTTCTGACCATACGGGCGCCGAAGAAGATCCTTATCGGGAAGAGCACCACTCGCGGAATGGGCGCAGGAGCGCTCCCGGAGAACGGCGAGGCCGCTGCTAGGGAGAACGACAGCGACATCCGTCAGTTCCTTACCGGCTCGAACATCGTCTTCGTAACCGCAGGGATGGGCGGCGGCACCGGTACGGGCTCTGCGCACTATGTCGCTTCCATAGCCAAGGAGCAGATAAGAGCGCTCACGATCGGCGTGGTCACCTTCCCGTTCAAGGCTGAGGGCACGGTACGGGCGGAGAACGCCATGATAGGGCTCAACAAGCTCAGGTCTGTCTGCGATACCACCATCGTCGTCCCCAACGACAAGCTTCTGGAACTCGTTCCTAAGCTTCCGGTGGACGCGGCCTTCAAGGTAGCGGACGAGGTGCTCATGCAGACCATCAAGGGGCTCACCGAGATCATCACCAAGCCCGGCTTGGTCAACCTGGACTATGCTGATATCCAGACGGTCATGAAGGAAGGAGGCGTCGCTTTCGTCGGCATTGGAGAGGCCAACACCGAGGAGGACGACCGCGTTAAGGCGGCGGTCCATGAAGCGCTCACATCTCCATTGCTGGGCGAGATAAGCCTGAAGGAGGCCAAGGGAGCGCTTATCCGCGTGGTCGGCGGCCCGGACATGTCCGTGGGCGAGGCCCAGAGGGCGGCCGAGATCGTCACCAACAGCGTCAATGAACGCGCCAGGATCATCTGGGGATGCTCCGTCGACCCCGAGCTCGAGGGCACCATCAAGATCCTTCTGATCGTTACCGGCGCTTCGTCCAAGTACATGTACGGCAAGGGAGGCCAGCCTACCAGCCGCCTCGGCGCGCTGGAGAACGACATACCCAAGCCCAAGCTGGGCGGTCAGTCCCAGGCAAGGCCTCAACCTCAAAGGCACGCGCCCGCTGATGACGATGGAATAGACTTCGTGCGGTGAACGCGGGGGCTATCGAGGAAGCCGGAAACCCTTTCCCTTCACCTATTTATTAGGAAGGTCAGAAATCAAAGGCGTTGTCACCGAAGGTGATGGCCGGACACGGCTCCACGCAGCGTCCGCAATGGATGCATTTACCAACCTCTACGTGGATCCTTCCGAGCTCTAGCCTAAGTGCACCCTCGCTGCATCTTCCGGTGCACACGCCGCAACCGA
>JAKIXL010000150.1 GCA_022709105.1 Thermoplasmatota archaeon
TGAAGGCATCATTGACGCAGACCCATCTAGGGACATACTGCTCATAGCGGTGGTCGGCCGACATCGCCCGGCGGAACCTGCGGTGGCCTTCATCAACGGCTTCGGACTGTACAGGGGAGCGTTCGCCTCATCGGTTTCGTGCGATTCCCACGACCTCATCGGAGTGGGCACCAGCTCTACCCTTCTCGCCCAGGCGATGAACGCAGTGGCCGCCCAGGGCGGCGGCTATTACGCCACCGACGGAGTGGACAGCGTCAGGCTGGAACTGCCCGTCCTAGGGCTGATGTCCGCGGACCCCTGGCAAGAGGTGATCAGGAAAGCCCGCGAGATCACCGAGTTCCTGCGGTCCATGGGCTGTCCGCTTCCCGCCCCCTTCGTCACGCTGTCCTATCAGACCCTGCTCACCGCTCCCGAGCTCAAAATAGGGGAACTCGGACTGGTGGACACGATAAGGGGCATTCCGGTGAGCCCGGTGGTGGGGGAAGGTGAGCTGGCCCTGATCAAGGACACCAGCCCGTGATGGGATGCCCTAGGATTTTCGGAGGTAGATCGAGCGGCAGGCGCGTTGTCGGGACGACGGCCGGAAGAAAAGATTAATGATTCCCATGCCGTTGCCAGCATAGTCCCTGATCTCAAGAGCCGAGATGCGGCAGACCATGAGATCGGAGGGATCGAGGGTTGTCAATGGGATATGTCGAGAGCTTCAGATGCAAGTTGGTCAGTTTCGATGAGATCGCCAAGTGGACCGCAGATGTCGCCAGGCAGGTCAGGGCCAGCGGCTTCGAGCCGACGGTGGTCGTCGGGCTGACCCGCGGGGGATGGGTCCCCGCGAGGTTGCTCTGCGACATCCTCAGCGTCAGGAAGCTCTACGCGGTGAAGACCGAACATTGGGGCGTGACCGCCAACCAGGACGGTAAGGCGCTGCTGACCCATGAGCTTAGCGTGGACGTGAAGGACGAGGCGGTCCTGATAGTCGATGACATCACGGACACCGGAGAGTCCCTCACTCTGGCCACTGCCCACCTGTTCAAGAAGCGCCCGCGGGAGATCAAGACCTCCACCTTGCTGCACATCGGGCACTCGAAAATGGAGCCCGACTTCTATTCCATACACATCCCAGAGGGGAGATGGACATGGTTCATCTTCCCTTGGAACCTTCATGAGGACATGCGTACGCTGTTGCCCAAGACGCTTGCCGAGGCCAAAGACGAGGCGGAGATCCAGCGGGCTTTCAGGTCCCAGTTCAAGATCGATGTCCCCCTCTCCCTGGTGCGGTCCACCGTCAAGGAGCTCAAGGCGGAGGGCAAGGTCGTCAAGACCAAGAACGGATGGACCAGGCTAGACGGTAAGTAGGCGCGGCGGGCAGAGCATGATGGAACGCTTCATATCGAGCCTGGAGGCTGCTCCGATAGTCAACGTCGGCGGATACGAATATTTCATACATCCGATCACCGACGGGGTGCCCAGGGTCGAGCCTGCGGTTCTGGAAGAGGTTGTCGGAGCGATGCTGCGGTTCAGTTCCCTGGACTGTGACATCATCCTCGCGCCGGAGGCTATGGGCATACCTCTCGGTGCGATCATATCCTTGCGCACTGGCATACCTTACGTGGTCGCTCGGAAGCGGAGGTACGGCCTTCTGGGCGAGGTCGAGATAGGAAGGTCCACCGGTTACTCCAAAGGATCGATGTACATCAACGACGTGAGGATGGGAGAGCGCGTGATGATCATCGACGACGTGCTGTCCACCGGCGGTACGCTCAGGCCCATCCTTCTGGCCCTTAAGCGGGCCGGAGCACAGATCGCGGAGGTCTTGGTCGCCGTCGAGAAGGGGAGCGCCGGCGAGAAGCTGGAGCGCGAGTTCGGCGTTCCCGTACGCGCGCTGGTGAAGGTAGAGGTCCGCAATGGCCGCCTGGTGGTCGTGGACCGGATCACTTGATCAGCCGCTTCCTCATGAGATAGACCGCCGGGATGAAGGTCACCACGACGGCCGCCAGCACATAGATGAAGGACGCGAGGTCGACCCATCTGACCAGCCCGAGGCTCATGTCCCTCACCAGGATGCTGACATGGGTGAGGGGGAATATGTACGCCAGCGGCTCCGCCGCGCCCAGCTGCGATATGGGGAAGAACGTCCCTCCCAGCAGGAACATGGGGGTGACCAGGAGGTAGAACGGATAGTTGAACGAGTCGATGTTGGGCACCAGCGCGGTGAAGATCATGGCGATGGCCGAGAACATAAGCCCTCCGAGGAAGGCCAGCGCCGGAACGGCGAGCGCGGTCGGCGCGGCGAACAGCACCTCCGGGACGAAGGTCAGGCCCATGACCTGGATCACCAGCAGCACGATGGTGGAGTTGAGGAAGCTCTTGCTCGCCCCCCACAGGATCTCGCCGGCGATGACGTCCTCCAGGCTGACCGGCGTGGCCACGATGGCATCGAACGTCTTCTGGTAGTGCATCCGGACGAACGAACCATAGGTGCACTCGAAGAACCCTCCGTACATTATGGAGATGGCCACCAGGCCAGGGGCGAGGAAGCGCACATAGCCGATGTCCTGCCCCGCGTACTTCAGGCCTACGATCAGCCCGCCCAGCCCCGCGCCCATGGCCACCAGATACAGCAGCGGCTCCAGGATGGAGGGCAGGAAGTTCGTCTTCCAGGTCTTGAAGAACACGTCGGCGTTGCGCCTCCACACCAACACCGCGCCGTAATCGATGTTGGAGAGCCAGCTCATTCTCTCAACCTCCTGCCGGTGAGCCGCAGGAACACGTCCTCGAGCGTCGCCGAGCGAACCGTTGAATAGGTGTCCGGGAATCGCTCACGGAACCCTGACTGAATGGTCTGGCATTGCTTGGAGTAGGCGTAGATGCGGTAGGCCGAGCGCTCCACCTGGGCGCCGACGGACACGAGATAGCTCTCGATGTCCCTGCCCTCCTCGGGATCGATGATCTCCAGGACGCAGGGGCCCACGACCTGCTGGATAAGATCCTTGGGCCTTCCCTCAACGAGGAACCGCCCGTTCTCCATGATCACCAGCCGGTCGCAGAGCTGCTCTGCCTCGTCCATGTAGTGGGTCGAGAGGATGATGGTGGCGCCGTTCCTCTTGAGTTCGCGGACGCGCTCCCAGATGAGGTGTCGGGCCTGGGGGTCGAGCCCGGTGGTCGGCTCGTCCAGTATGAGCAGTCGAGGCTCATTGATCAGCGCTCTGGCCACGATGAGCCGCCGCTTCATCCCGCCGGACAGCTCCTCGATCTCCGCGTCGGCCTTCTCCTCGAGCTGCATGAACTCCAGCAGCCGCCTGGCCCGCTTCTCCGCCTCCTCGGCGGGAATGCGGAAGTAGCGGGCGTAAGTGGTGAGGTTCCGCACGACCGGGAAGTCCGGGTCCAAGTTATCCTCCTGGGGCGCCACCCCGATAAGGGCCTTGATCTCCTTGCTGCGGCGAGTGATGTCCATGCCCAGCACCTCCAGTTTCCCGGAGGTGACCGGCGACACTCCCTGGACCATGCGCATGGTGGTGCTCTTGCCCGCCCCGTTGGGCCCGAGGAAGCCGAAGATCTCCCCCTCCTCGATGTCGAAGTCGATGTGGTCGACGGCCAGGAACCCATCGTATCTCTTAACGAGCTTTCTTGCGGAGACCACCGGCATGTGAACAACGGTATTCCAACTATGCTTTAAAACACTAGATGCAGGCTAAGCGTAGGAGCTAGTGATTTCATGCCTCCCGCAGAGGGAGGCTCGTGGAGTTCTCTGTCCTTCTCGCCGTGGCGTACATCTCGCTGCTGGGAGCGGGCCTGCGGCGCTCCCGCTCCTGGAACGAGCTTGCATGGAGATGGGCGTCCCGAACGAAGGCGCCCCGGTGCTTCTCGTCGCGGTGATCGTCTCCGCGGCGGTGGCACATTCCTTCCTCGACTTCCTGCCGTCCATGTTCCTGGGGGCACCGGACGAGGGGACCGCACTGAGCGTCCTCCCCGGCCACCGCATGCTGCTACAAGGCCAAGGGCTGGAGGCGGTCATGTGCTCGGCCTACGGCAGCCTGGTGGGCGCGGCCGCGGCGGTGG
>JAKIXL010000151.1 GCA_022709105.1 Thermoplasmatota archaeon
CTTCTACAACCCGGTGGATGTGATCGGCGATGCCGACGCCGCCAGGTACGAGGTGGCCATCCGGACGGTGGTCGAGGACCCCAATGTCCACATGGTCCTTGCACTGCTCGCGCCGACGGACGTGCTTGACATCAGCTCGGTGGCCAGGACGATCGCCTCTTTCTCCGGCAGCTCTCGGGTGCCGATAGTGGCCTCCTTCGTGGGCGGAGAGGACGTGGAAGAAGGCTCCCGCATCCTCATGGAGGCCGGGGTGCCGTCCTTCCAATCCCCGGACAGGGCGGCGCGGGCCCTGAGCGCGATGGTCCGCTACAAAGAGATGAAGGAGCGCGTTCCAGAGGGGGACATGCCAAAAGTGGCCGGGGACACCGCGGCGGTCAGGAGGCTGTTGGACCGGGTGCGGTCTGAAGGAAGGACGGCGCTCAGCGAGAGCGAGGGCAAGGAGATCTTCATGGCCTACGGCCTGCCGGTGCCGCCGGAAGGAGAGGCGCACAGCGCCGACGAGGCGGTCAAGCTCGCCCACGTGATCGGATACCCCGTGGTCATGAAGATCTCATCACCGGACATCGCCCACAAGACCGATGTCGGAGGTGTCGCGGTCAACCTGAAAAGCGATGAGGAGGTCCGGCGCACCTACGGCCTGATGATGTCCCAGGTACGCGACAGGATGCCGTCCGCCCGGGTCAGCGGGGTAACGGTGGAGAAGATGTTCTCCGGCCGGGAGGTCATCGTTGGCATGGTCCGTGACGAGACCTTCGGCCCGGTCATCACCTTCGGCCTGGGAGGCATATTCGTGGAGATCATGAAGGACGTAAGCCAGCGCATAGTGCCGGTGACCGAGGGGATGGTGGACGACATGATCCGGTCCATAAAGGCCTACCCCATACTCACCGGGGCCCGGGGGCGCAGGCCCGCGGACATCGAGGCGCTGAAGAAGATAATATTCGGGGTCGCCCAGATCGCCATGGACTTCCCCGAGATAATGGAACTTGAGATCAACCCGGTCATGGTCGGGGACGCCGGCCAAGGATGTGGGGCGGTCGATGCGTTGGTGACGATTAGGAGAGTGGTTCAATGAAGACCTTGTTTCTGGGATCGGTGGTGGAGAGGTCGGGAAAGAGCATGGTCGCCCTGGGGCTGGCCAAGAACAGCCCGTTCAAGATCGGCTACTTCAAGCCGTTCAAGGAGGTCATGATGAACCTGGAGGGCCGGGTGATCGACCAGGACGCCTACCTGATGAAACGTGCGCTCGGCCTGCCCTATGATGAGGACGACCTCTGCCCGCTGACTTATGACATCTATCAACCCGTCAGCATGGAGGAGATCCTGAAACGGTATGAGCGGGTGAAGGAGGGTGCCGATGCAATGCTCGTGGAGGGCACCCGCGACATAACGACCGGATGCATGGGTTCGGTCTCGGGCATGGCCATCGCCAACGCCATCAATGCCAACGTCGTCCTGGTGTCCTCGGCCCAGCTCCCTGCCTTGGACAAGATATGCATGCTGCGCCGGCTGATGGACCAATATCCGCTCCACTTCCGAGGGGTCATATTGAACCAGGCCGAGGACCTGAAGATGGGGCGGCTTATCGAAAAGAGAGGGCATCAAGGTGCTGGGCTCCATACCTCCGATGCGCGAGCTCCGCGCCTTCCGGGTGCGGGAGATGGCCGAGGCCCTGGGGGCCGAGGTGCTCAACGGCGAAAGAGGAATGGACGAGCAGGTGGAGAAAGTGATGATCGGCGCGATGGCCCCGGAGACCGCGCTTATGTACATGCGTCGGATGTCGCGGAAGGCCATCATAACCGGCGGGGACCGTGCGGACATCCAACTGGCGGCCCTGTCCACCGACACCTCCTGCCTGGTGCTCACCGGTGGCCTGTACCCCCCGAAGCCCGTGGTGGCCAAGGCCTACGAGGTCGGGGTGCCTATCCTGGTCACCAGGCACAACACCATGGAAGCCGCGGAGATGATCGATCGGCTCATTGCCCGAATAGACCCGGACGATAAGGACAAGATAACGAAGATCGCGGACATGGTTAAACGTTATGTCGATCTGGACGAGGTATGGAGATAGAGATATCTATAAATCGAAAGGGATATGAAGGGCCGCGGTAGGCAGAGCGGATTGGCATGAACAGCATTCCAAAGACCAAGGTGAACAGGAGCAGGTTCTCGATCAAGCGCCTGGTGCCAGGCGAGAAGATACTCTGGGAGGGCAGACCCTCGGTGATCGTGTATTTCCTCCGCTCTTTGCTGCTCACCATCTTTGGCTTCATCTTCGCCCTTTCTGCGCTCCTGCAGGAAGGCAAGACCATCACCTCAGATCTGGGGTCGTATTTCTTCCTCTTGCTGATGTTGGTCCTCATCGCACTGATGATTATAATCCACCGCAAGTGGGGCATCGCCGAGGGCATCGTGGCCATGATAGTGGTCGTGATCGTGGTGTTCGACGTACAGATCACCAAAGCGATCTTCCTCGCACCCGCCATAATCGGCCTGGTCGCGCTGGTAGTGGAGTACCTGGTCTGGTCCCATACGTACTTCGCCATCTCCGATCGGCGCATCATGACCCAGACCGGCATCTTTAGCCTGCTCTTCGTGGACACCCAGATCGACCGTCTACAGAACGTGTCCGTATCTCAGCCGTTCATCGAGCGCATCCTGGGATACGGGGACGTGATGTTCGCTACCGCCGGAGAGATGGGAGGAATAGACAGCAACGCCTGGACCCAGAAGATGAGCAAGGGCGGTGCGATCGTGTGGGAAAACATCCCACGGCCGTTCGAGGTCCGCAGGATCGCGGAGACCATAATACTCCAGTCGAACAGGCCTCAAGTGCAATATGTCCCCCAGGCCTATTCTCCAGCCTCCCCGGCCACCCCCGCCTCTTCGTACTCGGTGGAGGCCAGCGAGCGGCTGGAGAAGCTAAAGGAGATGAGGGACAAGAACCTCATAAGCGAAGAGGAGTTCCAAAGGAAGCGTCAGGAGATAATCGGCCGTCTGTGAGGACGGGTCCGGCGGGCCCTACATCTCTATGGCGCTCGTCCCGTCCTCCAGCTCCCGGATGGTGATGACATTGCTCATCAGGTCCTTGGTGTCGTCGATGTGGCTGATGAGGATGATCTGCTGGAACTGTCCCTCCAACCGGTTCAGGGTGCCCATGATGTTGCGCTTCCTGACCTGGTCCTGGGAGCCGAAGATCTCGTCCAAGATGAGGAAGTTGATGTCGTTGCCGGAGCGGTCCGCCAGCGCCCTGGATATCGCCAATCGGAGGCTCAGGTTGGCAAGGTCGCTCTCGCCCCCTGAGAACCTGGACAGCGGGTACTTGTCCCTGCCGTCATAGATATGCATCTCATAGTCCTCGTCCAGCTCGATGCCTCCGTACCGGGAGTCGGTCATGTCCGAGAACAACTGGGAGGATGTCTCTGATAAGGTGGGGACTATCCTATCCATTATGTTCTGCTTGAAGTCGATCATCACTCTCTCCAAGGTGGCGAGGTGCTCCACGGCCCTCGCCCGCTCGGCAATGCCCCTCTCGATCTCCAAGATCTCTTCCATGGCCTTCCTGCGATCGTTGATCTGATGGTCAGTGTGCTCTATGTCCTTTCTGCGTAGGGCTATTTCGTTATGGGCGGCCTCCCGGGCATGGTAAGCCTCATCGTAGGCATCAAAAGCGGCCTTCAGGTCGCCCTCGGTGTAGCCTACCGCGTTCAGGTCCTCCTTCGCCCTCCCCAGCTCTGTGCTCTTGCTCGCAATGGCCTGTTCGATTTCCTTGACCTGTGCCTCCAGCTGAGGCAGGCGGGCCCCCTCGCCGCGCAGCGCCTGGAACCTCTCTGCCTCCGGGCGGAGAGACACGATCCTGTCCTTGAGCGCATTGTAGGCCTGCTGATCGAAGCTCACCTCGCCGATATCGTTCAGCTCGATCTGCGCTCGCGTCAGGTCCTCGGACAGCTTTTCCAGGTCTTTCTGGAGCCTCTCCGCAGTGGCCGTCAGCTTGACCAGGTTGTCCACGTCGGCATCGTACTTAC
>JAKIXL010000152.1 GCA_022709105.1 Thermoplasmatota archaeon
TCTTATCAAGGGATCTATCCTTGCTGGGGCCATCATGGCGTTCACCCGAAGCCTGGGCGAAACAGGCGCGACGCAGGCCATATTGGGAAACGATGCTCCGACCGCGCCGGTGTTCATCGTATCCTTGGTGCGCTCGGACGCCTTCTTCCAAGCTGGGCTGGCATGCATCGTCCTCATCATCGTATCGTATGTCTTCATGCTGATGCTGCGCTACTTGACCAAGAAGAGGAAGGAGGCGATCTGAACGCCCAGCATCACTCTTCGGAAGATCAACAAGCGGTTCGGCGATGTGATCGCCGCAGATGACCTAGAGATCATGGTGGAGGACGGCGAGTACCTTTGCCTTCTGGGACCCACCGGGGCCGGCAAGACGACCGCCCTGAGGATAATCGCCGGCCTGACCCGCCCGGACTCAGGGCAGGTATTCCTGGACGTGCGGGATGTCACCGACCTTGAGCCGGAGGAGCGCAGCGCAGTGTTGCTGTCGCAGACATACTCGCTGTTCCCGACCATGACCGTGGCCGAGAACGTCATGTTCGGGCCGGAGATCCGGAAGGTGCCCGAGGACATCAGGAAGCGGACGCTCGTCGAGCTGTTGGACCTTGTCCGCCTGACCAAGCGGGCGGACGCCTATCCACGCGAGCTTTCCGGAGGGATGCAGCAGAGGAGCGCGCTGGCCAGGGCCCTGGCCACTAACCCAGACGTTCTGCTATTGGACGAGCCCCTGAGGGCCCTTGATGCCAGACTGAGGATCGACCTCCGGTACGAGCTACGGTCCATGGCCAAGGCCCTGGGGCTCACCGTCATTCACGTCACCCACGATCAGGAGGAGGCTCTGGTGATGGCCGATAGGATCGCGGTCATACGCAACGGCCGCATCATCCAGATAGGCACTCCCCGAGAGGTTTTCGATAGTCCGGCAACGCCCTTCGTGGCCAACTTCGTCGGGCAGTCCAACTTCTTCACCGGCTCGGTGCTGTGCTCCGGCAACGACCGGACGACCACCGTGCATGACGAGGACGGGCGCGTAGTGTTCGCCCGGCCATGCGCCCTGCCCGCTGATTCCAAGGTGGTGGTGGCGGTAAAGATCGGCAACACCAGGGTGGTGAAGAAGAGCGATGCCTTCCTGACCGGGACGGTGGAGAGGGCCTTGTTCGAGGGCCGCATCGTGCACTTGGACGTCGACGTCCCCGGGCTGGGGCGCTACTCCGTGAAGCTGCCGGCCACCAGGCGCGACCAGGTGGCGGTTGGTGACGAGATAGGGCTCAACTGGAGCGTGCGGAAAGCGTCGGTGTTCCCGTACCCAGAGGGCGGGCTGGAGCGCGAGCTGAGGGTGGACTGATGCCTGAGGTCGAGCTCCGGGGGATCGGGAAACGCTTCGGGAAGGTGGTCGCCTCCCGGAACATCGACCTCAAGATCGCCGATGGGGAATATCTCACCATCCTGGGGCCTTCTGGATGCGGGAAGACGACGCTGATACGGATGATCGCGGGGATAATCGAGCCCTCAGAGGGCTCAGTGCTCATAGGCGGCAGGGACATGAAGGGCGTGCCTATAGAGGAGAGGGACATCGGGTATGTTTTCCAGAACATCGCCCTCTTCCCCCACCTAAACGCATTGGGCAACGTATCCTACGGCCCCATCGTAAAGGACATGGATGTGCGGGACATCGAGGAGGTGCCTCGCCGATATCTTGAGCTGGTCAAGCTCCTGGACCGAATGAACATGTTCCCCGGGGAACTGTCCGGTGGGGAGCAACAGAAGGTTTCTCTGGCCCGGGCGCTGGCCTCAGGCGCAAAGCTCCTCCTGCTGGACGAGCCCCTTTCCGCGCTGGACGCCAGGGTCCGCATGGACCTGCGTTATGAGCTCAGGAGGATCACCAAGGACCTTGGGCTCACCGTCATTCACGTCACCCATGACCAGGAGGAGGCCATGACAGTGTCCGACCGCATAGTCCTGATGCGCAACGGCCAGATAGTGGAGGCGAACACCCCAGAGCAATTATATCTCGCGCCGAAGCACCTGTTCACCGCCAACTTCGTGGGGGAGACCAACCTACTGGAGGGCACGGTGCGTGAGATATTGGAGGACCGCACCCTGGTCGAGCTGAGGGACGGCACAGTGGTGGAAGCAAGACCGTCGTCGTTCAGGCGGGGTGACGCGGTGATATTGTCCATACGGCCAGAGAGAGTGCATCCCGCCTCACAGGGCATGAGGGCCGTAGTTAGGAGCATCACCTTCATGGGCACCTATATCCGTATCACGGTGGACACCGACAGCGAGGATCGGGTCAACTTCGATGTCAGCACATCCGAGGACCGAGACTATAATATAGGCGACCGCGTGGACCTTATCTGGTCCAAGAGGTCGGGAACACTTTACCCTAGACCGCCCGAGGGCGTGCAAGAGGCGATCAAGCTTGAATGAAAGGAAATCGTTGCTGGAATGGTTTGGCAAACGCCGAGAGTCGATGGTCATGAGCGGCATACGAGACCATGTGCGCGCGGTAGGGGACGCGACCTCCGAACTGAACAAGGCTGTCACCGCCCTGTGCGGCTCGGACCCGGCAAAGGCCATGGAGGCCCTGAACCGCATGCTGCTCTTAGAGCAGGAAGCGGACAGCCTCGAGGAGAGGATGAGCATGGAGCTGAGCAAGGGGGACATGGAGCCCAAGGAACGGGAGGACCTGATGCGTCTGGTCCGCCGAATGGACTACATCGCCGACTGGTCCAAGGAAGCGGGAATGAACCTGCAGCTCATCCTAGAGGCCGGGGTCAAGGTGCCCTGCAGCCTTTGGTCCCACTATCACGAGATGACCATCGAGCTGGAGCGGGCCACCAAGGAGCTTAGGGCCAGCATAGAGAACCTCGGCATCAACGACGAGAAGGCGGAAAGACACTCCCGAGAGGTCGAGAGGCTGGAGCATGTTCTCGACGAGCTGTACTTCGTCACCAAGAAGGAGATCCTGTTCTCGGACATAGATCCCCGGGCGGTGTTCCTCCTGAGAGACATGCTCCATGGCATCGAGAACGCCTCCGACTCCTGCAAGGACGTCGCTGACATTATACACATCCTGATCACTTCCGATGCCCACAAGGTCCGGTGATGTGATGGCGGAGAGGTTGTTCGGCACCAACGGGGTGAGGGGAGTGATCAACAAGGACATGAACGTCCAGTTGGCCATGGACCTGGGTAAGGCCATCGGAACGTTCATGGGCGGCCAGGTGGCCGTGGGCAACGACTCCAGAACCTCCGCCACCATGATCAAGAGCGCGGTGTCCGCGGGGATCATGAGCGCCGGGTCAGACGTCCTCGACCTCGGTCTGGTGCCAACGCCAGTGGTGCAGCATTACGTGAAGAACAATGGCCTTGCGGGCGGAGTGATGATCACTGCCTCGCACAATCCTCCGGAGTTCAACGGGATCAAGTGCGTCGATTCCGATGGAACGGAGATGCCTCGGACCAAGGAAGAGGAGATCGAGCGGCTCTATTTCAGCAAGAGCTTCCGCACCATGGACTGGCGCGGCGTCGGTGACCTGAGACAGGCCACCGGGGCGGTGGACGATTACCTTGGGTCGGTTAAGCGCTTGGTGGACGCCGACGCCATCCGGGGCGCCGGGTTGACCGTGGTGCTTGACTGCGCCAACGGGGCCGGGGCGGTGACCGCCCCTCAGCTTCTGGACGACCTCAACGTCCGTGCGATCACTCTCAACAGCAACCCGCAGGGTACCTTCCCCGGGCATCCATCTGAACCCGTTGAATCCCACCTCAGGGACCTGATAATCATGGTCAAGGACACCGGCGCGGACATGGGCATTGCCCACGATGGCGACGCGGACCGGACCATCTTCGTGGACGACAGGGGCCGATACATGTACGGAGACAAGTCCCTGGCCATAATCGCCGAGGCGATGGTCCGGGAGAACGGAGGCGGCACCGTGGTGACGCCGGTATCGTCGTCCATGGCCGTCGAGGACGTCGTCCGGAGAGCCGGCGGGAAC
>JAKIXL010000153.1 GCA_022709105.1 Thermoplasmatota archaeon
CTGATGGTCATCGTGGGCATAGCCGCCTTCGGGGCCCACATCACGCTCACCGCATGGATAGTTCCGTTCTTGGTCCTGGGCCCCATGCTGTTCGCCGCGATCGGCATGCTCGTCGGCACGGTGTCGAAGAACCCTGAGACGGCAGGAGTGGTCGGGAACATAGTCACCTTCCCCATGATGTTCCTGTCCGGTACCTTCTTCCCCATCAGCATCATGCCCGATTACCTTCAGACCATCGCCCACGTCCTCCCGCTCTTCTACGTCATCGAGGGCTTGAACAACGTCATGGTCTACGACAATGTTGCGGGGGCGATGATCGACATCGCCGTGGTCGCGGTGCTGACCGCGGTATTCTTCATCGCCGCAGTGATGCTGTTCAAGTGGAGAGAGGATTGAGCCGTCCTTTGCCTTGGCCGGCCTGATAGCAAAGGTCTCAGAGGAGGATCGCCCCCGGTGCTACGGAACGGTCTCACGTTGCGGCGAAGGTGCGATGCCTCCGGAGCGCTGCCGGACATGGTCCATCGCCTCAACGTCGAAAGGGAGGTCCGTACCCGGTCCGACCAGGCCAATGGAGGGCCGGGCGACGATGTCGGCCTCAACTGCCACATATTTGATGATGGGACGGAAGGCGTTCAGAACGTCGTCGTAGCTGCCGCCGTCGGGCCCGGAAGGGCTTCCAACCTTGCCTACGGGACCGGCAACGGATGCGGCGCAGCCCGTCCCGTCCGTCTCGTCGGGCCTTGCAGCCTGCACTTGCCGTCTCGGCATGAAGGACCGGCGGGCCGTTCCTTATCTCCCCCGGCGACAGGGACCATGCTCAAGGGGAACATATTATCACCCATCTCCTCCAACGTGGCATCGGCATCGAGCGAACGAAGGGTGATGATATGAGATCGACAGAGGCGGTGGAGAAGAGGAGCGAAGTATCGAACGGTCCGGCCGGAAGACCGCTCCTCGAGAACGACAGAGTGAGGATCATAAGATCGATCATCGGGCCGGGAGAGAGGAAGGCCATGCACTCCCATCCCGATCACGCGATCTATGTGGTCAAGGGCGGAAAGGTGCGCTCGACCTCCCCGGGGGGCTCTCAGGACCTAGACCTGGTGGGAGGCGAAGCGCTGTTCATGGGACCGATGTCGCACGAGGTCGCCAACATCGGCGACACCGAGGTCGAGCTGGTGGTCATCGAGATCAAGTGATCCATCGGGCCCTCGTCCGCGCATAGGCACGACCGAGCCCCGGCCTGGAGAGCGGAGGCCCGGTCAGGGCGCCGGTTCGCTGTACCGCCGGTACATCCCGCGGAGATGCTCGTCCCGCAGCGAGTGGTAGGCGCGGGCGTTGGCCTCCGCCCGGTCGTGGATGCTGGCGTCATCGTACCGTATGATCTTGCCGGGAACGCCAACGACCACTGAGCGGGGAGGGATGTCCATGTTGCCGGTGATGACCGCGTTGGCGCCGATTATGCAGTCATCGCCTATGATCGCGCCCTCGATCACCGTCGAGTTCATCCCGATTATGCAGCTGTCGCCGACGGTAGCGCCGTTGATGATCGCCCCGTGCCCGATGGTGACGTTCTTCCCTATGATCGTCGGAAAGCCGGTCTCCACGTGAAGGACGGCATGCTCCTGCACGTTGCTTCCCTCCCCGACCACCACTCGGTCATGGTCGGCGCGTATCACCGCGTAGGGCCATATGCTCACTCCATCACCCAGTTCGTAGTTGCCGATCAGCACCGCTGTCGGATCGATGTACCTGCTCACGCGATCGTCCTCTGGACCGATATCGGGCGGGAAGGCCATATACTATCTCGTTGCCGGGAAATGGGCAGCACAATCAATATCCATGCGAGGACATGACGATCATAGTACATGTTGTCCAAAGAGAGCGCCTTGGCCATCGTTCGCGAGCACATACGGAAGGAGAGCAACATCAAGCACATGATCGCCGTGGGAGCGATCATGGGCGAGCTCGCCGCTCGCTTCGGCGAGGATGCAGTCCGCTGGGAACTGGCAGGGCTGCTGCATGACATCGACCTGGAGGAGTGCTCGTCCATGGAGGACCACGGCGTCATAGCGAAGGGCATCCTCTCCGGCAAGGTGGACGATGAGATCATCGATGTCATCATGGCGCACAACCACGAGGCGACCGGCGTGCCGGTGGACAGCCGGGCGAAGACCGCCCTTATCGCCTCCGATGCCGCCTCCGGACTGATCATGGCCTGCGCCCTGGTCATGCCGTCGAAGAAGCTCGCGGACGTACGGGCCAGTTCATTGCGGAAGAGGTTCGGCAGCAAGGACTTCGCAAGGAACGTGAGCCGCGAGCGGATAATGAGATGCGAGGAACTTGGCCTGTCCCGGGACGATTTCCTGGAGATATCCCTGGAAGGGCTGAGGAAGGTCTCAGATGAGCTGGGGCTGTGATCCCGCACATCGGAACGGCGATCATCGTTGCCTCCCCGCACCCGCATGCCGTCCGACGCGGCACCGTTCCCCGGATACCCGTTCGAGCGGTCTCCCGTCCTGCATTGGGCGATCGATATGCTCGTCCCGCCCCTCCCCCTCCGATCGCCGAACATGAACGGAGCTTCAGCCTCTCGGCCATCCTCTCGATCCATGAGCAAAGGAACCGTTCGACCGGCGCGAACCTGTCCGGACCGCCGGGGACGGGCTCCAGGCCCCTGTGGGACCGACAACTTGGGGCCGGGGGAAGGAGTTGCACCTTCGAACACGGACTTGCGGTCCGCTCCATTGATGCTCTGGCACCCCGGCATTGATGCAAGCTGCCGACCATAGAACTCCGGCATTCGCAGGATGCCAACATGGTACAAGGTTCCATTGATATTAAACCTGCCTCGCCGACATCGTTGACGATACAGCTGGGGCTGCTCGATGGTCGATGCCATCGATGCCCATCTCAAGGGCCCCTCGAGCTCATCGCCTAGTGATTCCACAATGCGAAACATCATGACATTAGTTTTATCAATGCATAGAAGAATGAAAGAACGCCCCCCGGCTGAGGGGCCGCCAAGATTCCAATCCTTGTAGCTCATATGTTTCCTCCAAAATCCCTCTCAGCCGGGCCGGTCCTTTTCTCTCAGCGGATGGCCTCTGCGAGACCGTGGCGCGCAGGTCGACCTATCCACGTCTCCGCAGGCCGAACACGACCGCGATGGCCCCTGAGGAGACCAGGGCCGCGATGCCCAAATATGCCAGGGGCGGGCCGCTCTCCGCCTCCATCCTCAGCGAGATCGGCACGCTCGCCTGCGCCGCAGAGATGTTCACGTCAGCCGTCATTACCTGATAACCGTCCTTGGTAACGCTTATGGCATATCGGCCCGGCGGGACGTCGGCGAAAAGGAAGGAACCATCCCTGTCCGTCGTCGTCCTCATGCCGTTGCTCAAGGCCACAACGGCATCCGACACTGCCTTGCCGCCGCTGTCAAGGACCACCCCACTGATGCTTTGCCCGTTCCCCTCGGTGGTGAACGACCAACTGTGGCTGAAGGCCCTGCCCTCGATGTCCACGCCGGCCACGGTGGCCTGGTAGACCGTGTTCGACGAGAGGGGGACGGAGGGAGTGAAGATCGCCTCGCAGCCTTTCCACGAAACGGAGCCGGAAACCCCCCCAACGACGATGCTCACCGTGCTCCTGGCGACCTGGTCCTTGAACGATACGACCACCGGGGCGTCTCGCGGGGCATCGGCGCCGGACGGGAAGACGGTCATAGTGGGAACGCCAAGGCTCACGGTGAAGGCGGTGGAGGCCTCCACGATGTTGCCTGCCCGGTCCTGGACCCTGACGACCGCGGTGTGTGCTCCGCTGGACAGGGAACGGAAGGTATACGACGAGCCGGCAGCGGTCGCCGGGGCGCCGCCGTCCAGCGATACGGTCGCCTTCCCGATCCCGGTGCCGACATCGGACGCTGACCATTCCACCGTGACCATGGCCGACCCGAAGATGGTGCTTGGGTCCGGAGCG
>JAKIXL010000154.1 GCA_022709105.1 Thermoplasmatota archaeon
AAAAGGTGGGAAGGGGTTTGGACCTAGAGGCTGGTGAGCTTCTTGAGCTCGTCCCACTTGCGGTCCACGTTAGCCTGTATCTCGTCCACCACTGAGCGCCACTTGGGGTCCTGAAGGTGCTTGAACCGGCCCTGGGACTTCAGCCAGTCGGTGATCGGACGCCGCTCGGCCTTGCCTTCGGCGATGCGCTTGCTCTCCGCGGTGAACCTCCACTTGCCGTTGTCGTACTCGTAGAGGGGCCAAAGGCCGGTATCCACCGCCAGTTTCGCGATCTCGATTGTCTGGGCCGATTCATATCTCCACCCACGGGGACATGGCGAGATGACGTTCAGGAATGCCGGCCCGCCGGCCTCGAAGCCCTTGGCGGCCTTTTCGATCAGGTCCTTCCAGTTGTGCGGGGAGGCTTGTGCCGCATAGGGCAGTTCATGGGCGGCGATTATCTTGGTAAGGTCCTTGGGGAACTCCCTCTTGCCCGGTATGCATGTTCCTGAAGGGCAGGTGGTGGTCGCTGCTCCTCTCTGAGTGGCGCCGCTCCGCTGGATCCCGGTGTTCATGTACGCTTCGTTGTTCATGCAAACGTACAGGAACTGGTGCCCCCGTTCGATCGCGCCTGAGAGCGCCTGGAACCCTATGTCATATGTGGCGCCGTCACCGGCGAAGCAGACGAAGCGCATATCATCCTTTATCTTGCCCTTCTTCTTCAGCACCCGGTAGGCGGACTCTACTCCAGAAATCGTCGCGGCGGTGTTCTCGAACGCGCTGTGGATCCATGGGACGTTCCAGGCCGAGTACGGGTACCCAGAGGTGGAGACCTCGAAGCATCCTGTTGCGTTGGAGACCACCACGGGCTTATCAGTGGCCAGCAGCACTTGCTTGGCCACGATGGGCTCGGAACATCCGGCGCATAGCCGGTGCCCCTCAGTCAGCTTGACCGGCTTAGCTGCCATTTCCTTGATAGAGATCATTGCTTCACCCCCAGATAATTAACGGTCTTGGCCGTGCCGGCCTCCAGTTCCCTGAACACGACCTTGAGGTCCTCGACCCCTACGTCCCGGCCTCCGAGGCCATACACATAGCTTACAGTGCGGGGGTGAACGCGGTTGTCGAACTCCGCGGAGCGTATGTCCGAGAACAGCGGACCGACGGCCCCGAAGCTCATTACCCGGTCCATCACCGCCACCGCCTTCTTCCCCTCTAGGGCCTTGGCGACCTCCTGGTATGGGAACGGCCGGAACAGCCGGATCTTAAGGCAGCCGACCTTATGGCCTTCCTTGCGCAGCTCGTCGACGACGGCCTTCATCGTTCCGGCGGTAGAGCCCATGGCCACGGCCACATACTCGGCGTCATCGACCATGTATTTCTCTATGACATCATAGTTGCGTCCGGTCAGCTTCCCGTACTCAGCAGCGACCTCCTTGAACACCGGCAGGGCGTTCTTCATGGCCATAGCCTGCTGGTACTTGTGCTCGTAGTAGAAGTCCGGCATGTCGAAGGGGCCGTGGGAATGAGGGTTCTTCCAATCCAGAAGAGGCTTGGTGGGCTTGAACTCGCCCACGAACCTTTTCACCTGATCGTCCTCCATAGGGGTCAGGGACTCGATGGCATGGGTCACGATGAACCCATCCAGGCAGTTCATGACCGGCAGGCGAACATCGGGGTGTTCGGCCACCCGGAAGGACATGAGAGAGTTGTCGTATGCTTCCTGGACGTTCTCCGCGAACATCTGCACCCACCCGCTGTCCCTTGAGCCCATGGCATCGGAGTGGTCGCAATGGATGTTGATCGGCCCGGATAAGGCCCGGTTCGCCACTGTCATCACTATCGGTAATCGCATGGAAGCGGCTATGTACAGCATCTCCCACATTAAGGCCAGACCAGCTGACGCGGTCGAAGTGACGGAACGCGCGCCTGCTGAGGATGCTCCGATGCAGATGCTCATGGAGCTGTGCTCCGATTCGCTGCAAACGAACTCGGTATCGACCTCTCCGTCGGCCACATAATCAGAGAACGCTTCCACGATGATGGTCTGTGGCGTTATTGGATAGGACGCGCACACGTCAGGGTTGACCTGTTTCCAGGAAAGGGCGACCGCCTGGTCCCCGTTGACCGCGATCCTCTTCATTGCTCTCCCTCCTCGACCATCACTATCGCCTGTTTGGGGCACTGGTTGGCACATATGCCGCAGCCCTTGCAATGGGTAAGCCTAAAACCCTTCATCTCTCCTCCTTCAACGAGGATGGAGTTGTCGGGACAGTACATCCAACAGAACATGCAGTTGATGCACTTCTCCTTGTCCACCACCGGGCGCCTGGACCTCCAGGAGCCCGTCTTGTAGTTCTTGGCGGTACCTGGGTCCATGATCACGGTGCTTTTAGAGGACATCAGTCCACCTCCTCGTACGCCCTTTGGACGCTAAGTATGTTCTTCTCCACGACCTTCTCCGGCAGCTTCCCGCTCATCTTGTTGCGGAGCTCCTTCTTTACGCTCTCCAAGTTCAGGACCCCGGAGACCTTGACCAGGGCGCCCAGCATCGCGGTGTTGGCCAGCGGCTTGCCGATGGTTTCCAGGGCGATCTTGCTTGCGTTCACCGCATGAACGTCCATGTCGGTGGCCAGCGCCCTTCGGAGGCTCTCCCTGCCGTCCGGGTAGTTGGCCACAAGCGCGCCTTCCTTCTTCATTCCCTCGAGCACGTTGATGTTGCCGATGAGGGTAGGGTCCAGCACGACGACGTAATCAGGGAAATATACTTGGCTGTGCACCTTGATGGGCTCCTCGGATATTCGGGCGAAGGCCCTGATGGGAGCTCCCATCCTCTCCGGTCCGAACTCGGGAAAGGCCTTCATGTACTTGCCTTCCTCGAGCGCGGCCCCGGCCAGGATCTCGTTCGCGGTGACAACGCCTTGTCCGCCCCTGCCGTGCCATCTAATTTCCATGGTCCTCAACTTAGTCCCTCGCTTGGCTCCGTGTAATCTTGAAAATATATAACCTTACCTAAAAACCCGTTTAATTTGAATCAAATTTCTTCGATTAAGCATAAAAAGGAGATAGGTATTCGGAACTGATTGAAGGATTTCGAAACCGGAAGCCGGGCCAGCGGGATCCCGCCGCACGGCAGATGTTACCCATGCGGTGGGGCTTGATGGCGGCAGCATGGCGCCGAGCCTGCGGACCGTTCGACCAGTGGTCTCTGGCACCGCCCGACGTTGAAACGGATAGATTAGATTTAAAACCATTGAGTTTATGTTGCCGTTGCTCCATCCAATAGCAGGAGTCCGACCGGGGATCTACAATGAAAAGGATCATGAGCATCAAGAACCTTGGAGTGAACGACATTCCGATCGCTGGAGGCAAGGCCGCGAACCTAGGAGAGCTCACCTCTGCAGGTTTCAACGTTCCGCCAGGTTTCGTTCTGACAACTGAGTCGTATGATTACTACCTCGAGCACAATAAACTGGCCGACGTGCTAAGGGATGCTCTGGCCGAGCTTGACGTATCCTCGGACGCTTCCCTTCAGGAAGTGTCCGGCAAGATCCGCAAGGCGTTCGAGGCAGGCGTGGTCCCCAAGGACCTTGAGACCGCCATCCTGGACGAGTACAAAAAGCTTGGCAAGGGCAAGTATCCATTGGTGGCGGTCCGTTCAAGCGCCACTGCCGAGGATCTGCCCACCGCGTCCTTTGCCGGGCAACAGGACACCTTCCTCAATGTCTCGGAACCAGAGTCGCTACTGCTCAGCGTCAAGAAGTGCTGGTCGTCGCTTTTCACTCCCAGGGCCATTGCTTATAGGGTCTCTAAGCACTTCGAACATGACAAGGTCAAGCTTGCGGTCGTGGTCCAACGCATGATCAATTCCGACATCTCGGGCATAATGTTCACCATCGACCCCAATTCCGAGCTTCCGCACATAATCATCGAGGCCGGCTATGGGCTTGGTGAGGCGCTGGTGGGTGGAAAG
>JAKIXL010000155.1 GCA_022709105.1 Thermoplasmatota archaeon
CCTGCGGTCCGCCAGGCCCGCTACCTTGCTCTATCTGGGCCGGTTCGTCCACCCTAGGACCTTCGAGATCGTGGGCCGCTCTTCGAGGGTCAGGGCCATCGGCTGTGCCTCACTGGAGATGTGCTTGGTGGCCCAAGGCCGGTTCGACGCCTACTACTTCAATACCAAGGTGTATGAGAAGGGGATAAGGGTAGTGGACATTGCCGCCAGTGCCCTTATGCTAAGGGAGGCGGGGGGAGATAGTGGACCTTGAGGGAAAGGTACTGGACCTTCCTTTCGATCTTGCGGCCAGGAGCAACTTCCTGGCCTATGGGGACGCGAAGACCAAGGAGTTGATGCTATGAGGATCGGCATAACCGCCAATTCAGAGATACCCGAAGCGATCAGGGTCAGCCGCCAGGTGCTCAACGAACTGGAGGGCCAGGACATAGTACTGGAGTCCGGCCTGGCCGGCCTGTTCGGCCGCCCGGGGATGCCCATCGAGGAAATGGACATCGACGTGCTTGTGACGGTCGGAGGGGACGGAACTATACTACGGTCCCTGCAGCGCACCGAGGCCCCAATATTCGGGGTCAACGCCGGGGCCCTGGGGTTCCTGACCGAGATCACCGAGAACGACCTGAAGGAAGGCATACGCAGCCTGCTCGATGGCAACTACTTCATCGAGGACCGGGTCAAGCTGGCGACAAGGGTGGGGGACCGCCGGCTGTTCGACGCGACCAACGAGGCGGCGGTGCATACCGCCCACATCGCGAAGATCCGCCACTTCCAGGTGTTTGTCGATGACCAACTGGCCATGGACGTTCGGGCGGACGGCATCATCGTCGCCACTTCCACCGGCTCGACCTGCTACGCCATGTCCGTCGGCGGGCCGATAATCGACCCGAGAGTGGACGCGTTCCTCATCGCCCCCATGGCTCCGTTCAAGTTCGGGACCCGGCCTCTCGTGGTGCCGGCGACATCGCACGTCCATCTACTGCTGGCGAGACCGAAGCCTTGCCTGTGCGTTATCGACGGCCAGCAAGAGATGCCGATGGAGGGTGACGAGATGTGCGAGTTCCAACTGGCGGAGAGGAAGAGTCGCTTCATCCGGATGGAGCGCAGCTTCTATCCCCGCCTCAGGGAGAAGCTGGTGTGCGCCCTGTGACCGCTCGCCGGAAGATATGGGGGATCGAGGCCGATGTCCTGAAGATGATCAACGAGGCCTCCAGGGAGTCGCTGCCCAATGAGTTCGTGGCCGCATTGAGGGCCGAGAACGGGGTGATCACAGAGATCCTCCTGTTCCCCGGAAGCCGGTCCAACGAGCGCTCCGCGTTCATGCAGCTGAACTTGATGCCGATCGACTTCAGCGTGGTCGGGACGGTGCACTCGCACCCCGGGCCGTCCAACCGTCCGTCGGCAGAGGACCTTCACCTGTTCGGCAACTTCGGCAGCACGCACATCATCACCTGCCTGCCGTACGACTGGCGGAGCTGGCAAGCCTATGACCGCGAGGGGCGGCCGGTGAAGCTGGAGGTCGTGGACCTCTAGAGGACCCTGCTCCCAGGTCCGATGTTCCCGCGGACCACCGCGCCAGGGCCTATGAAGGTCCTCTCGAAGATGATGGTTCCCGGGTCGATCATGGAGTTGATGCCGGTCTTCACATCATCGCCCATGATCACGCCGAGCTTCCGACGTCCAGAGTCGATCATGTGGCCCTTGAATGTCACCCTGACCGGGCGATCATCGAAGCGCAGATTGGCCACCTTGGTGCCCGCTCCTAGGTTGCAGCGCTCGCCAATGATGCTGTCTCCCACGTAGTTATGGTGGGGGACATGTGATCTGGCCATGATTATGGAGTTCTTCACCTCCACCGCGGCGCCCACTCTAACATTGGGGCCCAGGCAGGTAGATGGGCGTATGTAGCAGTTCGGGCCAACATCGCAGCCTTCGGAGATGTACGCAGGGCCCTCTATGTACGCTCCGCTCCTCACCACCGCGCCGCTCTCCACGACCACCTCTCCCTTAAGGACCGCGCCCGGCTCCACCGTGCCTTCGATCCTCCCCTTCATCTTCGACATTAGGATCTCATTGGCATCCAAAAGGTCCCATGGCCTTCCAACGTCCATCCAACCTTCGACGAGCGTCTCGATGTGCACGTCCTCCTCCGATGCCAAGGAGTTGAGCGTATCTGTGATCTCATATTCCCCGCGAACGGACTTGGGGGTCGCCCTTATGCGTTCGAAGATACTGGGGTTGAACACGAAGGCCCCGGCGTTGATGAGGTCGGTAGGAGGCATCTCCGGCTTTTCATGGATCCTCTGCAGCCGGCCAGAACGCATCTCGAGCACCCCGAACCGTTTGGGGTCTGGCACGGTAACCGCGCCCATGATCGTGGAGCCGGTCTCGTTGTGCCGTTCCAGCATCCGCCGGAGGTCATCGCGGAACATGATCACATCGCCGTTCAGGCACATGAACGGCTCGTCGATGGAACCCTCGGCGCACCCTATGGCGTGAGCGGTGCCCATCCTCTCCCTCTGTTCCAGGTACTTGATGTTCAGGCCGAGGCGGGACCCGTCGCCGTAATATTCCTTGATCTTGTTGGCCTTCCACCCGACCAGGATGAATATGTCCTTGATCCCGAGATCGCCCAACGCCTCCAGCAGGTGGGACATGAACGGCCTTCCGGCCACCAGCAGGAGGGGCTTGGGCACGTTGGAGGTAAGGGGCCGCAGCCTGGTGCCCTCCCCTGCGGCCAATACCAATGCCTTCATTTCAGGCACCTCCCGACCATGCGGGCGGATATTTCCTTTAGCCGCTCCAATCCCTCCTCGTCCCTTGCCTCCACGGTGATCCGAAGCTTAGGCTCGGTCCCTGAGAGCCTCACCAGGAACCAACCGTCTGAGTATTCGGCCCGGAAGCCGTCCACGGTCAGCAGGCGGTCGCAATCCAGCCCCTGGGCCTCGGCCTTCAGCCGCTCCTCGACTTCCCGGCGGCGTCTGGCCTCGAACTTATGCGATTCCCGGCGAACAGGATAACGAGGAAGTCCGTCGATCATCGCGGAAAGGCGATCCTCCGAGGCCATCTTCGCCAGCAGGGCGCCGGCATAGACCCCGTCGGGACAGAACGTTTCGTTCGGGAAGATGTAAGTGCCCGAAGGCTCGCCCCCGAACTCCAGACCGCTGCTCTTCAGCGCCTCGGCGACGTACACATCGCCGACCTTGCATCTGATCACCCGGCCCACGATATCGTCCAGGACCATGGAGGCGTCCATGGGGGCGACCACTCCCTTCATCTTAAGATAGGTCGCGAACAGCGCTATGAGACGGTCCCCATCGATGAACCTGCCCTTGTCGTCCACTGCCACCATGCGGTCCCCGTCTCCGTCGTGCGCGATCCCCAGGTCCGCGCCCTTGATAACCACCAATTCCTTGAGGTCGTAGAGCTGGTCCTCGGTGGGCTCGGGGTTGCGGCCAGGGAAATGTCCGTCTGCCTGGCAGTTCAAGGAGGTGACGCCGCACCCGATGGTCCGCAGTGTCAAGGGGCTCACTTCGAAGGTCGCCCCGCAGCCGCAATCCAGCACGACCCGGGCGCTGGCCTCCCCGATCGATCTTGCGATCGACTGGACATGCCGGTGCACCGCCCCCTCATATCTCTTGGAGGTGCCGACATGCCTCCAGCCCTTGTGTTCGTAGGCGCGGTGGGCGATGCGGTTCTCGACCTCGTTCATCTGCACGGTGTCGAACGCCGAGCCATCAGGGTTCCACATCTTGACACCATTGTACGGTGATGGATTATGCGATGCGGTGACCATAAGGCCACAGTCGAACTCGGACGCCGCCCTCGCCAGCGTCGGTGTGGAGATCATGCCGGCGTCTTGGACATCCGCGCCCATTGAGGTGGCTCCGGCGATGA
>JAKIXL010000156.1 GCA_022709105.1 Thermoplasmatota archaeon
TTCGAGCCGATGCAGCGGAACGGTCGTTAAGCATGACCGTTGTGGAAGCCGCGCCTTCCGATCGGAGATAGACGGTCCCGGACCTTCGATGGTCCTGAGGGTGATAGAGCATGCGAGGCGAAAACGACCAGAAATGCCACTGGAACTCAACATATGAACGGTCGCAGGACTTCTTCGGCAAGGAGCCGAGCGAGCTGGCCGTCAGCGCGCTGCCGACGCTGAAGGACCATGGCGTGAGGACCGTCCTGGAGCTCGGCTGCGGACAGGGGCGGGACACCTGGTACTTCGCCAGGAACGGCATGGCCGTCACCGCCCTGGACTACTCCGAAACCGGGGTCTGCCAGATGCGAGATGCCGTGGAGAGGGAGCGGCTGGACGATGTCGTAACGGTCATGGTACACGACGCCCGGGCCCCTCTTCCCTTCCCCGACAGCGCTTTCGATGCCGTCTACTCGCACATGTTCTTCACCATGGAGTTCTCCGAAGAGGAAGTATCCAGGATGCTGGGCGATTGCCGCAGGGTGCTGAGGCCCGGAGGACTGAACATATACTCGGTGCGCAACGACCACGATCCGCACTACGGCAAGTTCGAGCCTCGAGGCAAGGATATGTGGAAGAACCCCCTGGGCTTCGTGGTGCACTTCTTCACCGAGGAGAAGCTCCGCGAGCTCTCCGCCGGTTATGAGATATTGTGGATCAAGGAGTTCGATGAGCCTTCACCGGCGTACACGAAGAAGCTGTACGAGGTAGCGCTCCGAAGGCCCGGGTGAGCCTTGCATCTCGATAGGGAGCAGGAACTGTCGCTGGCCGGAGAACGGGGACCGGCGGCCGAATGGGCCATGGGAGTCCTGGTGAAGCTCGGCGATAGGGCGGGCTCTTCCAGGATGGTCCCGGTGAGCTCCGTGCATGTCCCCGGCTGGTGCGAGGCCGGTCCATCGGACGCCTGCAGGTGGCTGACCTCGTCCGCCGGTCAGGGCACCGTGCCGCTCACTGCCAACCCCGGAGGACCGGACGATGATGGCACCCGGGAGCGGAAGCAGGCATTGGAGAACTGGCGGTCGCGGCCCTGCTACTCGTTCACCTGCGCACCGTATCTTTCCGGGAACCGTCCTTCAAGAGGCCAGGTGATCGCGTGGGGAGGCCGCGCGGCCTCCGCTTTCGCCAACTCGATCATCGGCGCGAGGACCGAGGTGGAGAGCTTCGAGACCGCCCTGGCATCGGCCATTACCGGACTGACGCCGGAGCGGGGGCTCCACTTGGAGGAGAGGCGCCGGATGTCCGTCGCCGTCACCGTCAAAAAAGACCATGGCGGGAAGATCGACCACCCCTTGCTCGGCTGGAGAATATCTAGAGAGCTGGATGGCCGGACGCCCCTGCTGTGCGGGATATCGCCGACCTTCGACGAGGCCAAGAGGCTGGCCTTCGCCATAAACTCTCGGGCAGGCATCCCGCTCTTCGGAATAAGGCGGGAGGCCGCCCCTCCCGCCGGCACGGAGGCCGTGGAAGTGAGCTTGGATGACGAGATCCTCGACCGGCCGGAGAGACCGGACCTTGTAATCCTGGGATGCCCGCATTTGTCCGAGCAGGACATCAACCGATGGTCCAAGAGACTGGCGGACAGGGTGCCGGGCAGGGCGGAGGTATGGTTCTTCACATCCCGCCTGTGCATGGACAAGTGCCCCACCTTCGGCGCTGTGCTGCGCAAGCGGGGCCGGGTGCTCGCCGACCAGTGCCCCCTGGGCCTGATCAGGGAGCTAGCGGGCAGGGTCGTGGCATGCGACAGTCCCTCGCTGGTCGAGTGCCTCCGGCGAAAGGGCGTGAGCGCGTCATATCTTGCCGAGGACGAGCTGGTCGCTCTTCTGGTCCGAAGGGACTAGGTGGGAACCAGGGGGCCTCCTACCTCATCGCCAAGGCCGCCGGACCTGATGCGGCATTATGATCGATCGTATGTTACCGATCATCATGTCGCGCATGGCCCTCGAGGGGCGAGTCCATCATCGCCGAGCTGTGAGGCCGGTGCTGAAAGGCCGCACGTGTGCTAAGCGCTGATTGTCGTCGCAAAAGGCGGGCAGGCGCCCGTCGATCGCCTGCCGCTCTATCGAGGTCGTACCGGCCGCGGCGCCGATGCCGGCCTGGAAGAGGGTTTCCGACCTCCTGGTCGTCCATCCGTCGGACCGCTCCTAGGTCTCTCGGGCCCCCTGCCGCCGGCCGTTCTTGGCCTTGCCGGAGGCCTGGGGACCTCTGGCTCCGGACGGCGTACCACCTCCAGGTCAAGGGGCTCTATGGGCTTGCCCGTCCTGCGCTCGATCTCCTTCATCATCCCGCGCTCATTGTCCAGGAAGAAGGAGATAGATGTGCCTTCCGCGCCGGCCCGCCCGGTCCGTCCAATGCGGTGAACGTAGGTATCGGGGTCCATCGGAGCGTCGTAATTGATCACGAGGTCTACGGCTTCGATGTCCAGACCCCGGGCCGCGACATCGGTGGCCACGAGCACGCTGATGCTTCCGTCCCTGAAGCTCTTGATGACCCGCTCCCGCTTGTTCTGGGCCACGTCGCCATGGATCGCATCGGCCCTGTAGTCCCGGGCCTTCAGCTTTTTAGTGAGCTGATCGACCCTCCGCTTGGTGTGGCAGAACACGATGGTCTTGACCCCTCTCTGGTCCAGGATGGTGCACAGCGCGTCTCGCTTGGTATCCCGGTCGGTGATGAAGCTGAACTGCCTGGTCAGGTCCAGCACCGGTTCGTCCTTGGAGACCAGTATCTCTTGGGGATCGTTCATCTGCTGCATCGCCAGGTGCTTGATTTCCGCCGACATGGTGGCGCTGAAGAGAAGGGTCTGCCTGTTCTTCGGCACCTTTGACAGTATGAAGTTGAGGTCCCGGGCAAATCCCATGTCGAGCATGCGGTCGGCCTCATCCAGCACCACGATCGATATCCTAGATAGGTTCAGGTCCCGGCGCTCGATGAGGTCCCTGGTGCGACCAGGGGTCGCCACCACTATGTCCGTTCCCTTCCTGAGCTTGGCCGCCTGCGGTTCGATGCCCACGCCTCCGTAGATCGGGATGCTGGAATGTCCGGTGTGCCGGGAGAGCTTGACAAGCTCCTCGGAGACCTGGCTTGCCAGCTCCCTCGTGGGAACAAGGACCAGGGCGGAAGGCGTCCTGCTCATCGGCTTGATCCGCTCCAGCAGTATCGATCCATAGGCGCCGGTCTTTCCTGTCCCGGTCTGGGCCTGGGCGAACATGTCGCCGCCTCGGAGGCCTACGGGAACCGCGGCCGTCTGGATGGGCGTGGGCTCGGTCCATCCCATATCGTTCATTGCCCTAACAATCTCGCTGGAGATGCGGAGGTCTGTGAATGTTGTCACTGTCATCACCGTGTGTTGAAAAGAAAAACGAGCTGCCATCAGGCACACGAGTTTGATTTCGACCGATGCTCGCATTGAAAGTATTTTAAGGTTTCCAAGGTCCGGTCATGAGGCGGCATTGGTCGGGCTGGCGCCAAGACGGGCATGTGCGTCAGGTCGGATGGAAGGGCCATAGCTTGGTCAACATGTAGAATGGAGTATGGCCACGTATCGGCGCGTCTCGGCATTCGCCAGCTCTATGGCCCTGGGGGTCGGAACTATCTTGACCTCGTAGCTGGCCAGTACCTGCTTGGCCCTTGGAGTGATCGGCATCATGCTCTTGAAGCCCGCGCCGATGATTATTACCTCCGGCCTCTCTGCCTCGAGGAATTCCAGCTCCCACTCCGCCAGAGGTATGTGGAAATAGTCGGTGGCATAGACCTGGTTCAATCTGGTCCTCTTCTCGGGCGGAGATCCATGGTACCTATCGGTGACGCTTCCATCAGCGTGGATGATAATGTCATGCCC
>JAKIXL010000157.1 GCA_022709105.1 Thermoplasmatota archaeon
AGGCCCCGGCCGATGGCGACGTGGTCCATCCTGGAGGCGGCGTCACCACGCCTGCTTATGACCATCTCCAGCCTCCTCCTCCGCTCGTCCTCTTCAACGTACAGCGGATGGCATGGAACGTGTACATGGACCGTTCCTTCCGCTGCCCGACATGATGCGTCTCTAAGATCCTCGCCTCTTGGTCGAGCATCCCCGCCGGTCTGGTCGGAGGGCCGATGGACAGCCGTCCCCGGGCCACGGCCCCGGCCGCCTGCCTTGCATTGCCGCTCACGCCGCCGAAGGCCGCGGTCCTCCTTGTGCCACCTCGGCCCCTGAGGCCCGACCTCGGTCGGCCCTCATGAACGGCCATCTTGCTGGGTAGTACCACCTTCGGTGGATTCATCACCTCTCGGGTCATGCCCTCCGCGCCCACTTGGCGTTCCCGCGGACCGCTTCGCAGTCCGAGCCGGTGCGCAATGATTATCTCCAACGAGAAATAATCATCATGTGGTGGACAAGATGCCGGAATACGTCATACTATCCAGACTGACCGCGGACGGGCGCAAGACACTGAGGAGCAACCCCGAGAGGCTGTTCGAAGTGAACGAGGAGATCGAGGCCATGGGGGCCAAGGTCATGAGGCAGTACGCCCTCCTGGGCAAGTTCGATTTCCTGACCATCCTGGAGGCGCCGAACAACGAAACGGTGGGCAAGGTCATGGTGGAGCTGGGGGCCAGAGGAAGCCTGGAAACGGTGACCCTTCCGGCCATGAGCGTCGACTCCTTCCTCGACTCGCTGAAGTGAGGCCGGGCCGATGGCCCCGCTCCTCCTCGCGGGGGCCGCTCCAAAGCGAATATTAACCGCGGGGCCCGTACCCGAATGGAGGAGATAGCGTGGTCAAGGTCATCATAATGGGCGCGGCGGGGCGGGACTTCCACAACTTCAACACATACTTCCGGGGGAACGATGACTATGATGTCATCGCCTTCACCGCGGCGCAGATCCCGGATATCGAGGGCCGATGCTACCCGAAAAAGCTGGCCGGGGACCGTTATCCGCACGGAATACCGATCGTGGCCGAGGACGAGCTGCCGGAGCTTATCCGCGAGCACGGCGTGGAGCAGGTGGTCCTGGCTTACTCCGACCTGTCGTACGGGGAGGTGATGCACAAGGCCTCGAAGGTCATCGCCTCCGGAGCGGACTTCCGGCTCATGGGGAACCCGAGGATAATGCTGGAAGCGAAGGTGCCGGTGGTGAGCATCTGCGCGGTGCGCACCGGGTCGGGCAAATCGCCGACCACCCGGAAGGTGTGCCGGATCCTAAAGGACCTGGGACTCAGGGTCGTGGCCGTCCGCCACCCCATGCCCTACGGGGACCTGTGCAAACAGATCTCGCAGCGGTACGCCTCGTACGATGACCTCGACCGCTTCGAGACCACCATCGAGGAGCGCGAGGAATACGAGCCGCTGATCGACAACGGCATCGTGGTGTACGCCGGGGTGGATTATGAGGTGATACTGCACGAGGCCGAGAAGGAGGCCGACGTCATCGTATGGGACGGGGGGAACAACGACTTCCCGTTCTACCGCAGCGACCTGAAGCTCGTAATAGCGGACCCCCACCGCCCAGGCCACGAGTCGTCCTACTACCCGGGCGAGGTGAACGTTCTCACCGCCGACGTCATCATAATCAATAAGGTGCAGACCGCGGACCGCGGGGACATCCTCAAGGTCAAGGAGAACTGCAAGCGGCTGAACCCGCGGGCGTTGATCATAGAGGCCGCCTCGCCGATCACGATCGATGAGGGAGCGAGCGTCCGGGGCAAGAGGACGCTGGTGGTGGAGGACGGACCGACGGTGACGCACGGCGGCATGGCCTTCGGCGCCGGGCTCATCGCCGCCGAGGACCACGGAGCGATCATATGCGACCCCCGGCCGAGCGCGGTCGGCTCGATCCTCGAGACCATGGACAGGTTCCCCCACCTTACCCAGGTGCTCCCGGCCATGGGCTATTCTCCAGAGCAGGTACGCGAGCTGGAGAGCTCGATCAACAACGCCAAGTGCGACGTGGTGATCACCGGCACCCCGATAGACCTGAGGCGCATCCTCAAGGTGAACAAGCCGCTCGTGCGCGCTAGGTACGAGATCGCGGAGATCGGACGGCCGGACCTCGAAGAGATAGTGAAGGGATGGTGGGAGCGGACGAGGGCGCGGGAGAGGCGTCCGCCCGCCCCATAGCGCCACCGGCCGCCCTTCAGGACTTGACGAACTTGATGTACTCCAGCGTATCGTCCCGCTGGAACGCGGCCAGCATGTCCTTGATCTGCTCTGCCGGCCCGTCCACCAGGAACACGTCCAGGCACTTGCCGTTCTTCAAGTGCGAGTGCACCTGGGTCTTGATGTTGTCCTTGAACCGGTGCCTCAGCTCGTCCGGACCGTGGCCCTCGTCGGTCTTGTGGACGGAGATCATGATGCCCTCGACATCTCCCTCCATCTTCTCCCTTTCCCTTATCTCCTCCTCGGCCGAGCGGAGGCAGACCCTGATGGTCTCGCTCCGGCCGGCCAGTCCCAGGATGTCCTGCAGCCGGTCCAGGTCCTGGATGTTCCTGTCGGTGAGGGAGACGCTGATGACGGTCATGTTGCGCATCGGCCATCCATTGTTAATAGTGTATTTATAAAATGATGATAACAAGTTAATAGTTACATCTTTATTTGTTATTATTCTTGTCATAGCCATCGGGAAACTCGCATGAACCTCAGCAGAAGAGCAAGAACGATGCTGGCCGTCGTCCTGGTGGCAGCGGTCATCGTGGCCGGATCGGCGGCTATACTGTCGACGGCCGAAGAGCCTGGCTCGGATAAGCTGCGGGTGGTGGCCACGATCTATCCATTGTACTACTTCTCATCCGAGGTCGGCGGCGACCGGACGGAGGTGTCCAAGCTCATCCCGGACAACGCGGAGCCGCACTCCTGGGAGCCGACCGCATCGGACATGATCAAGGTGAGCAAGGCCCGCGTCCTGGTGTACAACGGGGCGGGCCTCGAGCCCTGGCTCGGAACGGTGATGAGCGCCGTCAGCTCCTCGGACCTGGTGGCGGTCGACAGCAGCAGGAACGTCCATCTCATGTTGTCCGGCGAGGTGGAGGAGATGTACGAAAGGGCGGCAGAGGCGCTCAACGGCACCGCCATCTCGCTCTCCGCATCGCCCGCGCGCTCGGACGCGCCGGCCATCGATGAAACTGGCTACTACGACGTGGCCCTCGCGGACATCGAGGGGGGCAAGGGCGGCCACCTAAGGCTCGTGCCCGCCGAGGATATGGACCTGAGGTTCTTCGTGACCAGCTCCGCCGACCTGACGATCTCATTGCTGGACGGCACCAAGGTGGAGTGCGGGATGGAGAGCGGAGCGGTGCCCTCGCACCCCATGTTCGGCGAGGTCAAGTTCGTAGAGCTAAAGGCAGGGACCGAGTATGTGCTCGAGCTCCGCTCCAGCTCCGACCGCGCCGGCCTGGTGGTGGTCAGGGCCGAGCACGATGGCGGCGAGAAGCATGAGCACGGGCTGAACGACCCGCACTTCTGGCTCGACCCGCTGAGCGCCAAGGTGCAGGTCCGGAACATTATGGAGGGGTTCATAGAGGCCGATCCCGAGCATGCTGATGAGTACCGCGCGAACGCGGCCGGCCTGATGGAGCGTCTGGACGCGCTGGACCGGGCCTACGCCCAGGGGCTGGAGGGCCGCACCAAGAACGCCATAATCACCACCCACGAGGCCTTCAACTACCTGGCAGCTCGCTACGGCTTCGAGGCGTACGCGGCCACCGGCATCTCCGCCGACGCGCAGCCGAGCGCCAAGGACATGGCCGCGCTGGTGAAGA
>JAKIXL010000158.1 GCA_022709105.1 Thermoplasmatota archaeon
CCCGGCATCCGCGCTCAGTTGAAGGAAAATTTTATAATAACACCTTCTGGAATAGGGAACCCATGGCGTCCCCCGAGCTCGCGGCCGAGGTGGAGAGCATCAAGGCCACAGTCTCCAAGTACTTCCCGGTCTACGACGTCCGGGTGAGCTACGATTCTCTCATCTTCTTCATCTCACCGGAGCAGTCCAGCCTTCGCACCAAGTTCGAGCAGCTCCGGGCAGAGTTCAAGCCCAAGCTGCTCGTGCCTATCCTCAAGTACAGCGGTGGAGAGTACACGCTGACGGTGGTTAAGCGGCCGGAGATGAGGCCCCACGGGCTGTGGCTCAACGGGGCGCTCCTCGTGATCACCCTGATCACCACGGTGATCGCCGGGGCCGTGCTCTGGGCGTCGTACGTGGGGAACGAGGATCTTTCCCTGCCTGAGAACTACCTGTGGGGGGCGCTGTACTTCGCCGTTCCGCTGATGGCCATATTGGGCACCCACGAGCTATGCCATTACCTCGCGGCGAAGCGATGCGGCGTGGACGCGTCCCTTCCCTTCTTCATCCCATCCATCCCCCCGCTGGGGACCTTCGGGGCGTTCATCTCGATGAGGGACCCCATCCCCGACCGCAGATCGCTCGTCATCATCGGCTCCGCAGGGCCTATAGGCGGACTGCTGGTCACCATTCCGGTCTCCTTCCTGGGCCTTTGGCTGACCTCGATGGGCGACCCCGCCAGCGGGATGGTGGGGGATGCCGGCGCCATCGCGATCACCATCCAGCCGCTGTACGCCCTGCTGGCCATGTTCATCCCCCTTCCGGAGAACGTCACCCTGCATCCCACGGCCTTCGCGGCCTGGGTGGGCTTCCTGGTGACCGCAATAAACCTCCTTCCGGCCGGACAGCTGGACGGGGGGCACGTGGCCCGGGGGCTGGCGGGCGACAAGGCCAAGTACCTAAGCTACGCCACCGTAGCCCTGCTCCTGGTCCTGGGGCTGTTCTACATGGGCTGGCTGATATTCGCAATGCTCATCCTGTTCCTGGGGCTGCGCCACCCCGCCCCTCTCAACGACATCACGCCGTTGGACAGGAGGACCATGCTGCTGGGCGTAGTGACCCTCGGCATCCTGCTGGTCACCTTCTCCCCCATCCCCTTGGTGGAGATAGCGCCCGACCACTCCTTCGACGTTCAGCTGCCCGGAGGGAACGAGACGGTGCTCCAGGCCGGGACCAGCACCTACTTCTACATGCACGTGAACAACACCGGGAACACCAACACGACCATGAGGATGAACGTGATGCAGGTGCCTGCTGGCTGGAGTGCCTCGCTCTTCCTCGAGGGCGAGGCCGAGGCGAACGCCACCGATCTCCTGGAGGTCATGGTGCCCTATGACGAGGGTGTGACGGTGGTCCTGAAGGTCAGCGTTCCGCCCTCCGCTCGCGGGGGCACCTGGGAACTCCTGGTGGATATACGCTCGTTCAACAGCAACGGTTCGGTCTACCAGAGCGAGGAGTGCGTCTTCACGGTCACCGTCGAATGAACACGTGGTAGTGCCTGGTGAGGGACCGATGCACCCTCTGCCTGTGCAGCTCCTGCAGCTCCAGGCCTTCGGCCCCGGCCTCGATGGGGAGCACCACCCCGGCCCTTCCTCCCGGTGCAAGGGTCCGGGCCATGGAGCGCATTCCCCTGGAATATAAGGTGTCAAGGTCCTCCTTCCTGGTGCTGGCCGCTCTTCCGTACGGAGGATCGGTGGCCACCGCCGCCACCTCACCGAACATCTCAGGGACGTCCCCCACGTCCGCCACCTCGACCTCCGCCTCCAATCCGAAATGCCTCAGGTTCCGCCGGCAGCCGTCGACCATGGCTGGATCGATGTCCGACCCGATGGCCTTCATCCCCATCAAGGCGGCCTCGATCACGATGCCCCCGGTGCCGCAGAACGGGTCCAGGAGCCGGTCGCCCGCCCTGGCCTCGGTCAGGTTGATGAGCGCCCTGGCATAGCGGGGGTGAAGGGAGATGGGGGAGAAGAACGGCCGTTCGGCCACCTTTCGTCGTTCGAACGATCTCCGGTCGATCTCCCGCTCCACCAGGAAGAGATGGGCCTCGTCGGAGAGAAGGACCCTCACGTACATGGCCGGAGAGGTCAGGTCGATGGCGTGGGCGGAGGAAAGGGCGTTCCCCACCTTCCGGGCCAAGGCGTACGTGTCCACCTCTGGGTACAGTCCCTGCACCGCCCTGACCCGCACGCATACGCTCCCGGGGGGGAGGTCCAGCCCGGCCGCGGTCCGCTCCAGGGCGTCCAAGCCGCAGCTTCCCAGATAGTGCCCCGCCCTGTGGGTGAGGGCCAGGCGATCGACGGCGCGCCCCATCCGTCCCGCATCGCCCTTAACGATCAGGTAACCGGGGCCGGAGCCGATCTGATGGAAGCCGGGTGCCTCCGCCCTGAGGCAGGCCAGGGCCTCCGCCGTCGGCAGGGTGGGATGCTCGCCCGAAAGCTCGAGGAGCATTGGGAGGCTGCCCATGGGGGCGTTCAATCCCTAATGCCTTCCTCGGAGACGGTGAACACCGCCTCGGCCTCCGGCCGGTCCGGAGAATCGATGAGGCGGGCTATCCGGCGGTTCCCCTTGCTCTTCCTGAGGTACAGACGGTATGTGGACGCATGCGCCACCACATGCCCCCCCACAGGGCGGGTGGGATCGCCGAAAAGGCATCCGGCTTCGACGAGACCTGGTTCGTCACCGCGATCACGGAATTGTTGACCTCGGCAAAGCTGAGCAGCTCATGCATGTGCTTGTTCAACAGTCCCTGCCTCTCCGCAAGCGTGCCGCGGCCCACGAACTCGGCCCGGAAATGGGCCGTGAGGGAGTCCACGATCATCAGGCGGACAGGGGTCTTCTTGCAGATCTCGGCGGCCTTCTCCACCAGGAGCATCTGATGCGAGGAGTTGTACGCCCTGGCCACATGGATGCGTTTGAGGACCTCCTCCGGGTCCGCGTCCCTGGCTTTGGCGATCTGCACTATCCTTTCCGGGCGGAAGGTGTTCTCGGTGTCGATCATGACGACGTCCCCGTCCAGCCCCCCCTTCTCCTTGGGCAGGGTGGCGTTGACCGCCAACTGGAAGCACACCTGGGTCTTGCCGCTTCCGAACTCCCCGAAGAACTCCACTATGGACTGGGACTCCAGCCCGTTGCCCAGGAGCTCGTCGAAGGCCTTGGAACTTGTGGTCAGGCGGCTGAGGTTCCTCCTCCGTTCCAATATGACATCGCCGGACTCGAAGCCGCCCACCTCGGCGGCCTTCTTGGCGGCGTCGATGATCTTGATGGCGGTGGCCTCTCCGATGTCGCATGCATCGGCCAAGGTCTTGGGGGACTCCACCGCTATGGTCATGAGGTTTGTATAGCCAGCTTCCCTGAGCTTATCGGCAGTTGCGGGTCCTACTCCAGGCAACTCTTCAATGTTGGCGTTCGCCATGTCTGCACCTATCCTTCCCTATCCATCGGGCATATTAAAAAGATGTTTGGGGGTTGGTCGAAAGTGTTCCGACCGTACAAGAGCATAGGCATTTCCCCATTAATCATTGGCGATTACAATGGGCGTTCGCCTCATCAAAAGGGTTTATTACCGAGTTATTATTAAGGAGGGGCATGGCCCATAAGAAACGAAAGGAGCCAGCGGTCAAGGAGGAGTATAGGTTCGTTCCTCCGGACTTCAACGAGAAGGAGTTCTTGGAGAAGGACATAACGGTCACCAAGACGGTTCTGCTCAGTGCGCTCCTGGCCACGGTCTTCGGAGTGGTGGCGTACTTCACCACCGATGTCGCTTACGTCA
>JAKIXL010000159.1 GCA_022709105.1 Thermoplasmatota archaeon
CCCCGGCCAGGACCGACAAGGTCGTGAGGACGGAGGAGGAATGGAGAAGGCTGCTCACCCCAATGCAGTTCAACATCCTCCGCCGGGAAGGCACCGAACCGGCCTTCCATAACAAGTACTGGGACAACCATGAGGATGGGACCTATGTCTGCGCGGGCTGCCGGCTGCCGTTGTTCTCATCGAAGGACAAGTTCGATTCAGGCACTGGTTGGCCGAGCTTCACCAGGCCGATCGCGGACGATGCGGTGGGGACCGAACTGGACGCTCGGTTCGGGATGAGACGGACATCCGTCCTGTGCGCCCGATGCGACGGGCACCTGGGTCACCTGTTCGATGACGGGCCACCGCCCCTCGGGACCCGCTACTGCATGAACTCAGGGGCGCTCGAGCTCATCGCCGGGAAATGATCTTCGGAGAACAGCACGTCCGCCACCTCCCTGAGGTCGGTGAAAGCCCCATGCCTCTTCCCGCAGCGCTCCAGCTCAGAGTGCAGGCGCGAGCCGCGGACCGCGAAGGCCAGGTCCGCCGACAACGCGGCCCAGAGGTCCGATATGCCGTCCCCGATGTATGCAGTCAGCCGACCGTCCGCCCTCTCCCGAAGGACTCGGTCCTCCTTGAAGTTCCTAGCACTGGCATTGGTCCGGGGAGGAAAGCGGAAACGAACCCGTCCCGCCTCGTCGGTCACCGCCGGGGCGACGATCTCGACGGAGCTCCAGCCTACGGATGCCATGAAATGGCGGATGTAGAAGTCCAGCCCAGCGCTGGTGATGGTGAAGGTAGCGTTGTTGGCCGCGCATCGGGTCAGGAGGTCGTGCAGTCCAGGCCGGGGAAGGATCACAGCGTCCAGCTCCCTAAGCATAACGTCCCTGGGGATGGATATCATCTCGAACTGCATCCTCATGCACTCCTCGATGGTGATCCTCCCCTCCATGAGCATGCCTTCGATCGCTCTCCAGTCACCGTCAGCGTGATGTTCGAGCAAGTACTCGGCAGAATCGATCAGTGTGATGGTCCCGTCGAAATCGCTGAGGACGCTGACGCCTCTAGGCATGCCGGGCCTATGGTCATCCTTGAGCTCCATCATGGGGTCATCCCGGTCGCCGCTAATAAAGATATGATGCCTCATGGCGAAAAACGGGATGGCATCCGATTTAGAACGGCCCGCCTCAATTAAAATAACCCGATGAACGGTATATCCATCGAGGGACGCCAATGATTCTGATGAAGGTCAAGGCCGAGGGATTGGCCCACCTTTCGTATATCGTCGGATCGAACGGAAAGGCCGCGGTGATCGATCCCCGCCGAGATTGCGACATCTATCTGGACATCGCCCAGGAGCATGGTCTAAGGATAACGCACATCCTCGAGACGCACCGCAACGAGGACTATGTGGCCGGCTCAAGGGAGCTGGCATCGCTGACCGGTGCGTCCATCCTGCACGGGGACATGCCCTTCGGATACGGACAGACCATATATGATGGCCATGAGGTGGACCTGGGGCAGGCAGTGCTGAGGGCATTAAGCACCCCAGGCCACACGCTCGAGAGCATGTCGTTCGTTCTCTATGACCGAACGTCCGGTCCCCAGCCTGTCGGCGTGTTCACCGGCGACGCTCTCTTCGTAGGGGATGTTGGCAGGACGGACCTCTTCGGCGAGGACCGGATAAGGGAACTGGCGAGGCTCATGTTCGATTCCCTGCATAACAAACTCCTCCCACTTGGCGACAGCGTCATGATCTATCCTGCCCACGGGTCCGGCTCGGCCTGTGGAGGCAACATATCGGACCGAGAGGAGAGCACGATCGGTCTAGAGAAGGCGAAGAACAAGGCCTTGCGCCTTATAAGCAAGGAGGATTTCGTAGCCATGAAGGCCCGCGAGATAATGGAGAAGCCGCACTATTTCAATAGGATGGAGGAGATGAACCTGACCGGGCCGCCGATTTTGGGCCGGGTCCCGCGTCCGCCGGTGCTCCCTCCCAGAGAGATCATCCGGCGCTCCGACGACGGGGCAACGATACTGGACGTTCGCGCCCCGTCCTCCTTCGCGGGGGGCCATTTTCCAGGAGATCCTGCCGAGCTATGTCGGGTGGGTCCTGGACCACGATCGGCCCATCGTACTTGTCGTCGATGGGCCGGGAGACCTGGACAGCATCGTCAGGGACCTGATCAGGGTCGGATATGACGATGTGACCGGTCATGCAGCGGGAAGGGTGGAAGAGTGGGTCATCGATGGGCTTCCTATGGTAAGGTTCCCCACGGTCACGCCGATCGAGCTGCACGGCATGATGGTCCGTGGGGAGGACGTTCATGTGCTGGACGTCCGCACGGAGAGAGAATGGTCATCCGGCAGAATTCAAGGGTCCCAGCATATCTTTGCCGGTTATCTCAGTAGAAGGATGGATGAGGTTCCCCGCGGCCGCAAGGTGGCGGTGATGTGCTCCTCCGGCCTGAGAGGGAGCCTGGGAGCGGGTCTTCTGCAGGATGCGGGCCTTGACGTGATCAACGTTCTCGGCGGAATAGGTGGCTGGTCGGCGGCCGGACTTCCGCTGGCAAGATAGATGGCATGTTAATTGTTAACACGTCTCAGTAAAGATTAATTATGAAGTGTAAATGGTATTTTGAAGGAAGTTGAAATATGCAATAAATCGCGAAAATAGAACATAAATATGATACAATGTTGCAATTAACGCTCTTTAGAAAACCAAGGATGCAACAATGTTGCGATTTCCCGACAACAAGGATTAAATATTGACAAACCAGTTAAGAAAATAGGGATTATATGGGATACGAGGAGATATTTCCACCATATGACATGGAGTGGCACGCCCACTCCACAAGGCGCTTTGCGAATCCCTTCGTCGACAACAAGTATGATCGGGTCGATGTGGACCCGGTCATGCTGTCCCACGCGGCCATTGCGTGCGGATATACGATCAGGGATTTCTACGAAAAGCCGGAACTAGGCATACACTGTCTGGCCTATATCTACCAGATGTACGACCTGCTGCCGGTTACCCACTGGTTCTACTCCACCCCATGGCTCAAGGAGCTGGGAATGGAACTGACCCAGAAGGACACCCTCCCGCCAATCGCTGAGACCCCTATCATCAGCGAGCCTGGACAGGTCGATGACATCGAGGTGCCGGACGAGAAGGCGATCAGGAACGGATACACCTACCCGCAGTACCAGAGGCTGTATACCTATGTGCAGAAGCACCTCCCGCAGACCTTCGTCCCGATCTCATACGGGTTCGACCCGGTCGGAGAGGCCTCCCACATATGCGGTGTTGAGAACTTCATCATGTGGACCTTCACCGAGCCCGACGCGGCCATGAAGCTCCTCAAGAAGTTCACCGACACGTCCATCGAGGGCGCTCTGTGCACTGCCAAGGACTACGGGATGGCCATGCTGGTCCTGGGATCGGTCCTGGCGAACAACGACATCTTCTCTGACGAGGCTGTCCGTGAGTACTCCGTCAACAACATGCGGTACTATATCGACAAGTGCTTCAGGGGAGGCGCTGGTCCGCAGATCTTCTACCACCTGTGCGGCAACCACGAGACCGACTACGTGGAGTTCCACAACCTGATATGGTCTCCCTTCACGGTGTTACATATAGGTTACAAGGGAAGGGACGTGTTCCCGTCCGACCTACTGGTGAAGGAGTTCGGCAACAAGGCGACCATGATGGGCTCGGTCGACACCAAGCTGCTGATCAACCCCAACCCCAAGGTCGTGTATGATCAGTCCGCGGAACAGACCAAGGCCGGCCGCGACGCTCCCAGG
>JAKIXL010000015.1:0-10355 GCA_022709105.1 Thermoplasmatota archaeon
CGAGGTGAGCGTGGCCGGCTCCCTGCGGAGGTGGAAGGACACCGTGGGGGACATCGACCTGTTGGTGGGCAGCGACAACCCCGGCGCGGCGATGGACCTCTTCACGTCGTATGAGCTGGTGGCAGCAGTAATCTCCAAGGGCCCGACCCGCTCCACCGTACGCCTGGTCGACGGCACGCAGGTTGACCTAAGAGCGGTCCCGCGCTCCAGCTACGGGGCTGCGCTCCAGTACTTCACCGGCTCCAAGGAGCACAACGTGGTCATGAGAAGACGAGCCATCCAGCAGGGCTACAGGCTCAACGAGTACGGACTTTTCCGCAGAGGATCGGGAGAGATGGTGGCCGGTGGTGACGAGGATGACATATACCGGCTCCTGGGTCTCGAACCCATACCGCCCGAACTTCGCGAGGACCGAGGCGAGATAGACGCGGCCGAAAGGCAGCGCCTTCCCGAGCTGGTAAGGGAGGAGGACATTCTCGGGGACTTTCACGTCCATACGGTCCTGAGCGATGGAAAGGCGACCATGCGGGAAGTGGTGGCCGAGGCCGTCCGGCGGGGATATCGATATATAGGGATCACCGACCACTCGAGCTCTCTGCACATTGCGCACGGCCTGCAGGCAGACGATCTCTTGGCCTCGGTGGAGGAGGCGAGACAGCTGAGCGAGGAGCTAGGGTTCCCAATACTGAGGGGGGCGGAGGTGGACATCATGGAAGACGGTTCCCTCGATTACTCCCAAGATATCCTCGAACAGCTCGATTATGTGATTGGTTCGGTGCACTCGCATCTCAAGATGGGTCGGGAGGAAATGACCGAGAGGATCCTCACCGCGCTTTCCTGCAAGGAGCTGAACATCCTCGGCCATCCGTCGGGAAGACTGATAGGCCGCCGAGAGCCTTACCAGGTGGACATGGACCGCATATTGGAGGAGGCGGCACGCACCGGAGCGCTCCTCGAGGTCAACGCCTCCCTGGAGCGGATGGACCTCAACGATATTGGATGCCGAAAGGCCAAGGAACTGGGGGCCAAGGTGGTGCTTGGGACCGATTCGCATTGGATAGAGGAGCTGGACTACATGCGCTTCGCGGTGCACACCGCCAGGCGGGGGTGGTTGGAGCGGGAGGACGTTGTCAACACCATGCCGGTGGAGAAGGTAAGAGAGATCTTCCGTAAACGGAGCGCCTAGGTTATATCTTACATCACCTGTTCTAGCTGGTCGAGGATCACATGGGTCTCATCGAGGTTGCAAGCTCCATCAAGAGCATGGAGATCAGAGGGGCGGGGCTGATCGCCCGGAGCGCCGCGGAGGCGCTGAAGCAGCAAGCCTTAGACTATAAGGGGGACGATCTCGGGGAGCTCCGTCGGAGACTTGATGATGGGCGGAGGCAGCTGATAGCCTCCCGGCCGACCGCCATATCTCTGTGGAACGCGGTGCAGGCCACCATGCGCGGTTCTTCCTCCGCGGAGAGCGCGGACGAGCTCCGTTCCTTGGTCGCCACCAACGCCGATTCCTTCGTGGAGAGGTCCAGCAAGGCAGTGGGCATGATCGGCCGCATTGGGTCCAAGAGGCTAAGGAGCGGGATGACCGTCCTTACCCATTGCAACAGCAAGGCTGCGCTCGGGGTCATCAAGACGGCGCATGCGGACGGGAAGGACATCAAGGTGTACGCGACGGAGTCCCGGCCCTGGAGGCAGGGGCTGCTGACCGTGAAGGACCTGGCGGCCGCCGGTGTGCCGACGACGCTCATCATCGACAGCGCGGTCCGGTGGATCATGAAGGAGATCGATGTCGTCCTGGTCGGGGCGGACACCATCTGCTCTAACGGCGCGCTGATCAATAAGATAGGTACCTCGCAGGTGGCGCTCGCCGCCGACGAGGCCCGCGTTCCGTTCATCGTGTGCGCCAAGACATACAAGTTCTCTCCAAAGACGGTGCACGGCGAGATGGTGGAGATCGAGGAGCGGGATGCGAGCGAGATCATAGATCCCCGGCTTCTCCCTCCGAAGGTCATGGTCAAGAACCCAGTGTTCGATGCCACCCCAGCGGAGTACATCGATTCCATCGTCACGGAGATCGGCCTGATATCACCGTACGCCGCCTACGAGGTCATAGTTAAAGAGCTGGGACAGGAGTCCATATTCGAGGCAAACGAGGAATGAGCATGGAGTATTCCGATAAGTATCTGCATCTGGGGGAGCCGGTGGACCCCGAAGCCTATGTCATCTGCAAGTACAAGATCGTGACCGACCTGGACATGAAGCAGGCAGCCGCCGCCATCGCGACCGAGCAGTCGACCGGCACGTGGACCGGGGTATCGACGCTAAACGATGATATCTTCGAGAGATACCACGGACGGGTCACGGCCATCGAGGGCGATGTTGCCACCATCGCCTACCCGGAAGAGGACTTCAGCCTAGACATCGGTGGAGTGCCCCAGATCCTTAGCGTCATAGCCGGCAACCTGTTCGGCCTGGAGGGACTGAAGGGCGTCAGGCTCGAGGACGTGGACTTCCCAAAGAGCATGCTCCGCGAGTTCAAAGGCCCCAAGTTCGGCATACCTGGCATGAGAGAGGCCCTGAAGCGACCGGCCAAGCCTCTGGTGGGGACAATAGTAAAACCTAAGATCGGTCTGCCCCCGTCGGGATATGCGGACTACATCTACGAGAGCGGTATGGGCGGGCTGACCAACAGCAAGGACGATGAGACGTTGTCCAACCAGAGGTTCTGCCCTCTGGAGGACCGCGTGGTCGCCATCGCGGAGGCCATCGACCTGGTGAAGCAGGAGACCGGCCACATAATGATGCACGCGATCAATGTCTCTACCAACGGCGAGCGGATCGTTGAGGTAGGAGAGCGCGCCCAGGAGCTAGGCGCGTCGGAACTGATGGTCGATGTCATCACCTGCGGGTTCGCTGCGGTGCAGGCTCTCGCCGAGGACCCCTCGATAAAACTGCCCATCCATGTTCACCGCACCATGCACGGCGCTATAACCCGCAACAAGGACCATGGGGTGTCCATGAGGGTCTTCTCTAAACTGGTCCGCATGTGCGGCGGGGATGCCCTGCACGTCGGAACGTTCGGCGTCGGCAAGATGAAAGGGAGCCCGAAGGAGGACCTGGCCAATCAGGACGCCTGCATCGATCCGAAGATGCCATACAAGCCGGTGATGCCGGTGGCCTCCGGGGGCATGCATCCGGCGCTCATTGAGCCCTTGGTCAAGATAACGGGGACGAACATCCAGATCCAGGCCGGCGGTGGCGTGGCCGGGCATCCGAGAGGAGTGCGCGGCGGAGCCCTGGCCATGGTACAGGCCGTGGATGCGGCCTTTGAGGGCATACCTTTCTCGGAGTATGCCCAGACCCATAAGGAGCTCCGGGAAGCGATCGCCAAGTGGGGATAGACATGCAGCTGAAGGCCAAGTACATCGATATGGAATCGGCGGAGTACACCGCGGTGCTGAACCGCGAGGACGCGCTGGAGATCGGGGTCAGGGAGCAGGACAGGATCAGGATCAAGCACGAGAGAAGCTCGATCGTGGCGGTGGTGCAGACCACCGTTACCGTGGTGGAAAAGGGCGAGGTCGGCATTCTGGGGCGCGGGTATGCGGACCTCGGGCCGGAGCCGGACGAGCTGATCGAGGTGGTGGCGACCTCCAAGCCCGATTCTATCGAGTTCATAAAGAAGAAGATGAACGGGAAGGAGCTAACGACCGAGGAGATACGCACGATCATCAACGACATCGCGGCGCACAACCTGAGCAACATAGAGCTGACCGCGTACGTCACCTCGCTCCACATCAATGGAATGAACCTACGGGAGACCGCCGACCTGACCCAGGCTATGGTGGAAACGGGCGAGACCATCAAGTTCGACCGTTCCCCGGTGTTCGACTTTCACTCCATCGGCGGTTGTCCAGGGAACAAGATCACGTTGATCGTGGTGCCGATAGTCGCCGCTGCCGGGCTGCTCATCCCCAAGACCTCATCGCGGGCCATCAGCTCCGCGGCCGGCACCTCGGACATCGTGGAGGTGTTCACCGGCGTGGACTTCGACGCCAATAAGCTGCGCAACATCGCCGAGACCACCGGCGGAGCGCTGGCTTGGGGCGGCTCGGTCAACCTTGCCCCGGCGGACGATCTGATCATCAGGGTGGAGTACCCGCTGGGGATCGACCCCCACGCTCAGCTTCTCGCCTCGGTCATGAGCAAGAAGAAGGCGGTCGGCGCCGAGTTCCTCGCGATCGATATTCCCGTCGGCGCCGGGACCAAGGTGCCCAACATGGAGAAGGCCCAGGCGTACGCCAAGGACTTTGTGGACCTGGGCGAGCGCCTCGGCATCCATGTGGAATGCGCCATCACCTACGGGGAGCAGCCGGTCGGCCGGGCCATAGGGCCTGCGCTGGAAGCCCGCGAGGCCATACGGATCCTGGAGGGCGAGCTGCACCCCAGCAGCGTCATTGAGAAGGCCTGCGGCATGGCCGGGATGCTGCTGGAGATGGGGGGCATCAAGAGGGGGGACGCAAGAGCGCGCGAGATACTCATGTCCGGCAGGGCGCTGGACAAGTTCCGCGAGATCGTGGCCGCGCAGGGAGGGAACCCGGAGATCAGGTCCACGGACATCAAGGTGGGAGAGTACACCTACGACATCAACGCCAAGATGTGCGGGTACGTGAACAGCATCCGGAACAAGGAGCTCGTAGCTCTGGCCCGCGCCGCCGGCGCGCCCAAGGACAAGGGTGCGGGCATCTTGCTTCACAAGAAGCGGGGCAACCGTGTGGACGACGGGGAGGCGGTGCTGACCATCCATGCTGACAGCCAGGCCAAGCTGGACCAGGCGATCGAGCTCTCGAGGAAGTTCAACCCGGTGACCGTCGAGGGCATGATACTGCAGAAGCTGCCGTACATATCCCGCACCACGGTCATTGAGAGGACCTTCTGTCCTGGGCCCGCAGCGCCTCAGGGAGACTGATCTCTCCCTTGGCAACCGACTCGGCCAGTTCCGAGGATATCGTGACGCGGCCGCCGCTCTCGATGCGGCTCAGCCGCTGAATGTCCCGGACCTCGCCCGGCGTCGGCCTGACCTCGGGCGGGAAAGGCAGGCGGTAGCCGCTGCCTAGAGCGATGGAAACAGCGGCGTCAGCGTCCGGCTCCTCTGTCCTCCTCGTTGTGGAGGTCTCATCCACCACCTCGACATCGTCCACCGAGTTCCAGATGGACCTGATGACCCGGTTGCGGTTGGTGCGGTCACCGTGGCCCACGCGGGCGATCAGTCGCTCATGCCTAAAACATCGCCTGAAGCGATCTATCTCGTCCGCGACGCGTTCGGGCGAGCCGACCGTTTCAGCTACCAGCACACGACCGTCGCCTATGATCGCAAGGCCTGGCCTGCTTCCCGGGTCGATGCCGGCGACGAGCGTGCGGAAGCTTTCCCGCCCCTTGAGCTGCGACCTTGCCATCTCCAGCGCCAGGTCCGGCCGGTCGGCCACCACGACCTTGGGGAATCGGACCTGGGGGCGCTCCTCTCGAGTGGTGATCACCACGCCCACGGTATCAGGGACATCCTCGTTGAAGTCCAGGGAGACGAAGGGATCGCGGTGCTCCCTCATCATCTGGACCAGTTCATAGAAGAACCGGAAGTTCTTGGTCATGACGCCAATGACCTTCATCCAGTGTACAAATTGGGAGATGTATGTTTAACCCTTTGCTCCCTCCGCCCGGGAGGCGCTCTTTTCGACCTCGGCGGACATCTTGCCGAGGTGCAGGTACATGACCACGCTGATCATGGCTATCATCGCTACCGAGCCCCAAAGAGCGAGGGGGGCGGTGTGCATAGAATCGTACAGCGAGCCGCCGATGGCCGGTCCAAGGGACCAGCCGAAGGATGAGAAAATGCCGAAAGCGCCCATGTACCGCCCGCGCTCGCTGTCCGGGCTCAATTTCGCTACCAGTGCAGTGCTCGAGGGCGAGATCACGTTCTCCCCCAGGGTGGTCACGACCATCGAGAGGACCAGCACCCATATTGCTCCCGAGAACCCTAGGAACAGATATCCGACCGCATACAGCAGCGAGCCAAGTGCCAGGGAGGAGGGCATCGGGTACCTCGAGATCATGCGGGCCATGGGGAACTGCAGCGCCACCACCATCACTCCGTTGAGCGCGTACAGGTAGCCGACCTCGGCCTCGAATATGCCTGCGTCCTGGACCGCGAACACCGAGAAGGTTGAGGTCATCTGCCCCATGACGATGCCCACTGGCATGGACGCAATGCAGAACATCAGGAACAGTCGGTTGTGCGCTATGGTGGCCATGTCCCTCAGGTGGAACTTGGCATGGGAGGCCGTGGAGCGCAAGGGCTCCGCGACCTTAAGCAGGACGACCGCCCCTACGGTTAGACAGGTGACCGATGCCACAGCGAAAAGGTAGGAGAACGGCAGGAAGGCGATCATGATGCCCGAGATGAGCGGCCCCAAGGTCCAACCTATGTTCTGGCCTACGCGGAGCAGGGAGTAGGCCTCCATGCGCCTGTTCACGCTGACCAGATCGGCGACCATGGCGTTGCTGGCGGGATCGAACATGGAGCCCAGGAGCGATGAAACGACCAGAAGGCCAGAGATCGTCCAGATCTCCTTGGCCATGATCATAACGGCGAACAGGGCAATGAACACAAGGCCGCGCAGGACCATCGAGGCCCACATGACCGGCCTCCTCCCTGTTCGGTCGGCGATCTCCCCTCCAATTATCTGCCCAAAGGCCCCAGCCACCGCCATGACCACGTAGATGAGGCCGACCTGGACCATGGAGATCCCCATGTCGCTGTTGAGATGGATGGCGAGGAAGGGCATTACGATGGAGTACCCAGTGGCCGAGATCACCCTGCCGGCGGCCAGTATCCAGATCCGCCGATCAAATCCAGTGAGCGATCCGAGCCTCATCGTCCTCGCGTCGGGAGAGCGGTAGAGCTACTTCATCCTTCCCGAGGCCTTCACTTCTTTTTCTTGAACTTGCCGAAGACGCTGCGGTTCTCGCCCTCCAGCTCGGCGAACCTCAAAAGAAGGTCCTTCTGCTCCTGGTTGAGCTTCTCCGGTACCTTGACCTTCACCCGGACATAGAGGTCGCCGCGCGAATTGGTTCTAAGGATAGGCATTCCCGAGCCCCGGAGCCGGAACACCGTCTCCGACTGCGTGCCCGATGGCAATGTCACCTTGGCCTTCTTGTCCAAGGTGGGGATCTCTATTTCCGCCCCCAGGGCCGCCTGGGCAAAGGATATCGGGAACTCGACGATCAGGTCCGGCCCCTCGCGGCGGTACTGGGAATGATCTTTGACGTGGACCATGACGTAGAGATCGCCGTTAGGCTCTCCCGGCCCTCCCATCTCCCCGGCGCCGGGGATGCGGAGCCGGGAGCCGGTCTCCACCCCAGCGGGAATTTCCAGGTCGATGTGGGACGTCCTCTGAACCTTGCCCCGGCCACTGCAGTCAGGGCAGGCATCGGACGAGCTTCTGCCGGTACCGCGGCAGCGGCGGCAGGGACCGACCTGCACGAACTGGCCGAAGCCACTCCTCTGAACCACGCGCACCTGTCCGGTGCCGTGGCACTCTGTGCATTGCACCACCTTGCCGTCCTTGGCCCCGGTGCCGGAGCACTTGGGACAGGGGTCGAACTTCGGCACGGTGATGCGCTTCTTTACGCCTCGGAAAGCCTCTTCCAGGGTTATCTCAAGGTCCATTCGTGCATCGCGGCCCCCGGAGCGCTGCTGTCGGCCGAACAGCATGTCGAAGATGTTCCCGAAGCCTCCGGAATCGCCGAAGATGTCCCGCAGGTCTCCCATGTGGGAGAAGTCGCTCCAGTTGAACGAGCCGTCCTGGAACTGCGAGCTTACCCCGGCGTGGCCGTACTGATCGTACAGTTTGCGCTTCTTTTCGTCGACCAGCACCTCATATGCTTCCGACACTTCCTTGAACTTCTCCTCGGCGACCTTGCGGTCCTCCTTGGTAACGTCCGGGTGGTACTGCATCGCCAGCTTGCGGTACGCCTTCTTGATGTCGTCCACCGTGGAGTCCCGGGGAACTCCCATCACTTCGTAATAGTCCCGCTGGGCCATGAGCTTGCGTCCGCCTCAGTCCACTATGTGATAGTCGGCGTCGGTGAAGTCCCCTTGACCGCCCTTCTTGCCCTCGTCCCCAGGCGGTTGCTGCGGTCCGGCCTGCTGCGTACCGGCAGCCTGCTGGGCAGCGGCCGCCTCTTGATAGATGCGGGTGGAGACGGTCGACATCTCCTTGACCAGGACGTCCATCTTGCTCTTGATGTCGGACTGGTCCTCCTTCTTGACCGCTTCCCGAAGCTCGTCCGATGCCTTCTTCACCTTCTCCCTCTCGTCAGCGGTGATCTTCTCGCCCAGCTCCACCAGTGTCTTGTCCGTCGTGTAGAGCAGCGTGTCCGCCTGGTTGAGGAGCTCGACCTTTTCGCGGCGCTTCTTGTCCTCCTCTGAGAACTGCTCTGCCTGGTGCACCATGTTCTGGATCTCGTCCTTGGAGAGCTTATTGGAGGCGGTGATGGTGATCTTCTGCTCCTTGCCCGTCCCCAGGTCTTTGGCCGACACGTTGATGATGCCGTTCGCATCTATGTCGTATGTCACCTCGATCTGAGGGATGCCCCTCGGGGCCGGGGGGATGCCGCTCAGCTGGAACTTGCCCAGCGAGACGTTGTCCGCTGCCATCTCCCTCTCCCCTTGCACGATGTGGATCTCTACGCTGGACTGGTAGTCCGCGGCGGTGGAGAAGACCTGCGACTTGCGAGTGGGGATCGTGGTGTTCCTCTCGATGAGCTTGGTGGCGATGCCTCCCAGGGTCTCCACGCTGAGCGACAGCGGAGTTACATCCAGCAGCAGGATGTCCTTGACCTCACCGGACAGGACCGCGGCCTGGATGGCCGCGCCCATGGAAACGCACTCCATGGGATCGATGCCCCTTTGGATCTTCCTCCCGACCATGTTCTCCACGAACCGCTGTATGATCGGCATGCGGGTCGGACCGCCTACCAGGATGATGTTGTCCACCTGCTCCGGCGTGAGCTTGGCATCCTTGAGGGCGGTGCTCACCGGACCGCGGCAACGCTCCACGGTGGGATTTACCAGCTCTTCCAGCTTCGCTCGGGTGATGTTCGCGGTCAGGTGCTTGGGGCCGCTCTGGTCAGCGGTGATGAAGGGCAGGTTGATCTCGGTGGACATCGTGGACGAGAGCTCGATCTTGGCCTTCTCGCATGCTTCGCGCACGCGCCACATGGCCATCTTGTCCTTGGTCAGGTCGATGCCGCTCTCGTTTCGGAACTGCGTAGTTACGTGATTGATGAGAGCCTGGTCCATGTCCGTCCCTCCGAGCTGGGTGTCCCCTGAGGTAGCGATGACCTCGAACACTCCCTCGGAGAACTCCATTATGGTGACATCCAGCGTGCCTCCGCCAAGATCGAACACCATGATCCTCTGAGAGCTCTTGCTATTGTCCAGGCCAAAGGCCAATGCGGCCGCGGTCGGCTCGTTTATGATCCTCACGACCTCCAGCCCGGCGATGGCCCCGGCATCCTTGGTCGCCTGCCTCTGGTTGTCGTTGAAGTACGCGGGGACGGTGATGACCGCCTTGCTCACCGTGTCCCCGAGGAACGCCTCGGCATCCCGCTTGATCTTCTGGAGAATGAACGCGGATACCTGCTGGGGAGTGTAGTCCTTTTCATGGACGTGGAACTTGAAGTCGGTTCCCATCTTCCGCTTGGCCGCGGCGATGGTCCCCTCAGGGTTGGTGATCGCCTGCCTGCGCGCGGGCTCACCTACCAGCAGCTCACCTTCCTTGGTAAAGGCGACGTACGAAGGGAAGGCCTTCCCCCCTATGCTAGTCCCCTCCGCGCTGGGGATGATGGTGGGCCTTCCGCCCTCCATGACCGCCGCCGCGGAGTTGCTGGTCCCTAGGTCTATTCCGATTATCTTAGCCATTGTTCTCACCTGTGCTCTTTGCTACCTTGACCTTGGAGCACCTCAGCACCTTGTCGCCGAGGTAGTACCCCTTCTGGAAGACTTCCAGGATCATGCCGTCCTGTCCCTCTCCGACCGCGAGCGCCTCATGCACGGAGGGATCGAACCTCCCATCGGACGGTATCTCCCGCAGTCCATGCTCCCTTAGGAGGACGGCCATGTTGTCCCTTATCTTGCTCACGCCAGGCCGCAGGTCCTCGTCGGAGCACTTAGCGGCCACGGCCCTTTCGATATCATCGAAGACCAGAAGAAGCTGCTCCAAAAGCCGGTGGTTGGCTATCTTCACCAGCTCCTCGCGCTCCTTCTGCGTCCTCCGTTTATAGTTCTCAAAGTC
>JAKIXL010000015.1:10365-18521 GCA_022709105.1 Thermoplasmatota archaeon
AGCGATGCCCAGATATTCGGCGGCAAGGGCCGCCTGCCGGTCCTTCTCTGCGGTCTCGACTTGAAGCTGCTCCAGCAACGCTGCCAGCCGCTCCTCGGGGCCTTCCGCCTCTTCGTTGTTCTGCCCAGACCCTTCTGACCTCTCCATATCTCCACCGCCGTGCGGTCCGTCATTGTGATTATGAGAAATATTAAGAGGTTTGGAAAGGGGCGTCTCGCCCCGGTTGGTCTCAGTCAGTGTCGTCTCCCATGTCAGGAGCTCCGCCGGGGCCGCCCGCGCCGGGGCTCATGCCCTTAGCTGCTATGACGTCGTCGATCCTCAGAATGAGGACGGCAGCGTCGGTGGCGGAGTTGATGGCCTGGCGGCTAACCCGGATGGGCTCGATGACCTTCTGGTCCATCATGTCCACGATCTTCCCGGTGTAGACGTTCAGACCTGCGTGGACCTTGCCCCCCTTGTGGGCCTTCCTCAGGTTGATGAGGATGTCGATGGGGTCCAGACCGGCGTTCTCCGCTAGAGCGGTGGGGATAACCTCTAGTGCGCTGGCATAGGCATCGATGGCGATCTGCTCGCGGCCGCCGACAGATGCGGCGTACTCCCTGAGCTTCATGGCCAGCTCGATTGCGGTGCTTCCCCCTCCAGTGACTATCTTGCCATCCTCGATGGCGACGGCAACGACGCTCATGGCGTCGTCCAGGGAGCGCTCGACCTCGTCGATAACGTGCTCGGTGCCGCCCCTGAGGAGCAGGGAAACGGCCTTGGGGTTCTTGCAGCCAGTGACGAAGGTCATCTCTTCCTCTCCAAGCTGACGGACCTCGATAAGAGCGGCGGCGCCTAGCTCGTCGGAGGAAAGCTCCTCGATCTTGGTGACCACGGTCGCTCCGGTGGCCTTGGCCAGCTTCTCCATGTCCGACTTCTTCACCCGCCTGACGGCAAAGATCTTCTCCTTGGCCAGGAAGTGCTGGGCGAGGTCATCGATGCCTTTCTGGCAGAAGACCGCGTTGGCGCCGGAGGCCTTGATGGTGGCCACCATCTTGCGCAGCATGTTCTCCTCCTCGTCGAGGAAGGCCTGCATCTGGGTGGGGTCGGTGATCTCGATCTTGGCGTCGATCTCGGTCTTCTGGACCTCGATCGCGGTGTCCAGCAGGGCGAGCTTTGCCTTCTCGATCTTCTTGGGCATGGCAGGATGGACCGGCTCCTTGTCGACGATGATGCCCTGTATGAACTGGGTGTCGTCCATGGACCCGCCGGTCTTCTTAACGACCTGGATGTTGTCCATGTCCACGCTCCACTTCTTGTTGTTCTGCTCGGCGACAGCGCTGACGGCCTTCACCGACAGATCGGCAAGGGACTCGCGGGAAGCGCTCACGGACTTGGAGATCATCGAGGTCTCGGCAATGAGCTTGAGGGTCTTCTTGTCCTTTACGTCCACGTCTATGGCCAGGCCGTCCAAGACCTCCTGTGCCTTGGTGGCGGCAAGCCGGTAACCGCCGGCGATGATGGTGGGGTGGATGTTGGAATCGATCAGGTCCACTGCCTTCTTGAGCAGTTCTCCAGACAAGATAACGGCGCTGGTCGTACCGTCCCCGGCCTCCTCGTCCTGGGTCTTGGCGACCTCCACGAGCATCTTGGCCGCAGGGTGGTCCACGTCGATCTCCTTGAGGATGGTCACACCATCGTTGGTTATGACCACGTCACCCATGCTGTCAACGAGCATCTTGTCCATCCCGCGGGGACCAAGCGTGCTCCGGACCGCGTCGGCGATCGCTCTGGCGGCCGTTATGTTGTTATACTGGGCATCCTTTCCCCGGTCTCTCTTGGTACCTTCCTTGAGGATGAGTATAGGCGTGTTTCCCATTCCCATGATTTTTACCTCCAATGATCTTTCATACTCACGAAGCTATGTTCTAGCTAAGCCTGCGTTGAATGTTTGTTCTTCTATATAAAAATGCCGTGTTTCGAAAGTTCTTTGGGCCATTCCATGGAACGAAAAAGAGGCTGCCCTGGATGGTCTTGTGTCGCTTGACCTGCATGCCCTACGCGCCCCGAAGCGCGATTCCGGAGCGGTCTGGCGTACCGAATGGCCTTCTCCATTTTGCCTTCCCTTTGGCGAACAGCGCCTCTAGGCCCTTGGCCGGCCGTGGGCTCGGAGGAGACCTGCGCGCGGGAAGGCAGGAAAAACCAGAAATAGACCGTGAGGTTCTTGGACCGGCTGACGCATATAGGCAATAATATGGGAGAGCTGGAGACCTGCCTGGGAGTGCTCTTCAAACGGAAGGGCAAGAGCGTTATGACGGAGACGGAGTTCATACTGACCGTTTCTTTCGATTACCGCTGGTTCACTCCCAAGGAGGCGCAGGCGTTGCTCGATGTGTCCGTGAAGAGAGGGCTCCTCCAACGGACCGAGGAATATCTCAGGCCGAGCTTCGATGTCAAGGATGTGGATGCGCCCCTCTCCTTTCGGCCGAGCAAGGATGTGCTTACCGGGGCCGGGGAGGAGATGTCATTGTTCGCCCAGCTCATCCAGTTGATCTCCGAGAAAGGGAAGCTGAAGAAAAGGGACGCGGTGGCCCGGGTCAATCGGACCCAGGAACGCCTGGGGGTTGATGTTGAGGTCGCCGCGGTGCTTGTGGCCAGGGACGTGGGGATCGATGTCGGACCATACCTGGAGACGGTCCGTCAGGAGATCCTGTCCCGCTGAGGCTCACTTCTTCTTGATCATATCTCCAAGGGTAAGCGCTTTACCCTGGGACCTTCCGCCTTCTGGCTTTACCACAGACACTTTCTCCGTCAACTTGATCCCAAGCTCGTGCTCGAGCTTCTTGAGCAAGGTATCGTCCGGACGTATGGAACCGTTCTCCAACTTGGCGATGACGCTGGCCCTTTCGTTCAGCTTCGCCGCCAGGTCCTCTTGCTTCCAATCTCTGGCCATCCGCGCCTCTCGAATGAGCCGGGGGTACTCAGGAACCAGGTCGGTCGTGTCCTCGTCTGCATAGATTGAGCGTGTCCTCATCCTCCGCTCACGGGCCTCCAGCCTCTCGGCCACCACAGTTCTGGACGGAGCGGCTACGGTCCCCTTCTTTGCCCCGCCCTTGCCTTCGCTGCTCTCCCCGAACCGGGAGCATTCCTTGCACACCTTGAGGGTGGTCCCCTCAACCGAGATCGTCTTGATGATATCTGATTGCTTACCGCACATCTCGCATAACATCGCAGTTCGGTTCACTATCTGTGAACACCGATTTACCTCTTTTGATGGGGAGCAAGGTCGAACAGGAAAGGTATCTCGAAAGCCTGATCGTGAAAATCCATGCGGCCTGAGGGACCTGTGGCCCGTGTAGCCCGATTATCTAGTTAGATACTGGAAAACAAAGAATAATAATATAAATCAGGAGGGTTACTATATTACCTCGGGCGGCAGGGATGGCGCTACCTGTCTGGTGAGAGCGGGATTGCACCAGCTCGTCTGGCCACCTCATGTGGCAGGCGAAACAGTCATATAGCTCAGCACTTAATGTAAGCGATGCCGAGGTGGAAAGATGAAGGAACCCCAGCTGGAAGAGCTAATGGCCGAGATGCGGGATAAGATCGAGGTCCTGGAAAGGCGCAACGGCGAGCTCTTGGAGGAGATTCGCAGGGTCGAAGGGGAAAAGCGCTATGTCGAGAGCGAGCTCTTCCGCCTTCAAAAGGAGCTAAAGAGAATGCGGGCGGAGATGGAGCGGCTAAAGTCCCCGCCTCTGATCATCGGCTCCATTAAGGACGTCCTTGCGGACGGGAGGGTCATCGTGAAAAGCTCCACTGGTCCCGATTTCATCGTATCCACCTCTGAATATGTCCCCATGGAGGATCTCCTGGTCGGGGCGAGGGTTGCTCTCAACAAGCAGACCCTCGCAGTAATGGGCGTGCTGCCCCCATCGCTCGATCCGATCGTTGTCGGTGCGGAGATCATCGACAAGCCTGAGATATCCTATGAGCAGATCGGAGGGCTGGAGGAGCAGATCCTGGAGGTCCGGGAGGCCGTTGAGGATCCTCTGCTGCGCCCGGAGCTTTATAAGAAGGTCGGCATCGAGCCGCCCAAGGGCGTTCTTCTGGTCGGCCCACCCGGGACCGGCAAGACGCTTCTGGCAAAGGCCGTCGCCCACCAGACCAACGCTACCTTCATCAGGTTCGTCGGCTCGGAACTGGTGCAGAAGTACATAGGCGAGGGTGCCCGGTTGGTCCGTGAGCTGTTCGAGCTGGCCAAGGAGAAGGCGCCCAGCATAGTGTTCATAGACGAGCTTGACTCCATAGGGGCGAAGCGTCTGGAGGTCGCCACCTCAGGGGACCGCGAGGTCCAGAGGACCCTCATGCAGCTCCTGTCAGAGCTTGATGGCTTCAACCCCATCGGGGAGGTCAAGATCATCGGCGCAACTAACCGCCCGGATATACTGGATGAGGCGCTCCTGCGCCCCGGTCGTTTCGACCGGATAATCGAGGTCCCCATCCCTGGCTATGAGGGCAGGCTGGAGATCTTCAAGATCCATACTAAGAGGATGGCCATCGACGACGGCATCGCCTTGACCGACCTTGCCATGAAGGCCGAGGGGGCCACCGGCGCGGACATAAAGGCCATCTGCACCGAGGCCGGTATGTTCGCCATTCGGGACAACCGTGACCATGTCAGCATGGCCGACTTCGAGCGGGCGATCATCAAGGTGCTGGACAATGAGGCGACGAAGATCGTCGAGACCGGCGCCATGTTCGCCTGAAACCATTTCACAACCTCTTTCCTCTCTTTTCATTTCCACCGTTCTAGCACGCAATAATCAATCTTTGAAATTCATGACTAACGTGTTATATAACCTTCGATGGGTGCGAATTTCAGATGAACTACTTGATGGCTCAAAAGATCTTTGTGGACGAGCGTTCGACCAAGATCCTTATGGCCGCGCTTTATCGTCCCCGGACCGCTCTAGACATCGGCAAGGTCACGGGCATCCCGGTCGCCAAGCTGTTCTCCCGTCTCAAGGTCCTCGAGAAGAAAGGACTGATCAAGAAGGTCTCCATTGCCTATGCCATAGACGGCAGGCAGATGCCTCTCTACCAATCCATGCTCTTCGACGCGTTCGTGTTCATGGAGAACGGCAGGCTAAAGGCCACCTTCCAGCTCGAGAGCTGCCGGCAGAAGGACTATACTGTGGACACCGAGGCCCTACTCTAGCGAAGGCCTCGACCCGGCGTCCTCGCCGCCCTCGAAGTACTGCTGAACGGCATTGTAGATGTCCTCCATGCCGGTGCCCTCCATGGCCGATACCGGCGTCAGCTCACGGTACATCCCCACGCTCTCCATGGCCTTCAGGTACTCGATGCTGATGACCGCCTGAGAGCTCATGTCCGGGCCAGTGAGGGCGTTGTACAGAGAGTAGGAGTCCCTGGACCAGCCGAGTATGTCCTCCATCTCTTCCTCTTTCAGCAGATCGGACTTGCTCAGAACGTTCAGGATGGGGAGCGAGAATCGGAACTGGGTGATCCCGCACAGCATAAGGTCGGAAACGAACCCGTTGGGGGTCTTGGCGAGCGTCGGATCGGATAGGAACACTAGGAACGAGTCGTCCGGCCCAAGCTCTTCGATGAGCGCAGTGGATGATTGGCGGAAGGTGAACAGCTCCATCTGACCAGGAGTGTCGATGAGACAGTAGTCGGTCTCCATCCTCTTGACCGCTGGCACCCACTCCCCGGCGTTGACCGCCATGAGGTCCGAGGCGACTATCTGTGCGCCGTTCGGCCCGAGCGAGTAGTCCCTCATGATCTCGTCCAAATGGACCCAGTCGCGAATGTCCACGTCCGCCTGATAGGGAATGAAGTCCGCTCCCGGATCTAGGTTGACCACGATGCTGTTGATGCCGTTGCTGTCCAGCCATTCCTGGAAGGCCTGGACGAGTGAGCTTTTGCCGCTGCCGGCGGTCCCAATGAAGTATATGTAGCGCATTTCGTTCCCTGTCCGCTCCAATCAGAGATGATGTAGCGAGGATAAAGGTTGCTAAGATGCTCATGTGCAGAAGGTTGTGTCCGGTAGGAGCTTCAAAGGCCGCGCCGAGGATGTCTTGGCCGCGATAGTGGATCGTTACCTGAAAGGCGATGGTGAACGAGATGTCGAAGCTGCTCGGCAATGGCCTGCCAAAATCTGGTCTCACCCGTTCTCAGTTCCTTGACCGGTCGGGACCATGCCCTCTGCGCCAGTCTGGAGGCGGACCGGAGCCGATGGCTGGAAGGCGCGGACGGAGTTAGGAAGGCCATGAGGCGTTTTGGGCCCAAATGGTGATTTTCTCGTGCAGAAGTTCTTTTTCGCCTAGGGAAAAATATATAGTGCCAGTGATAACCGGTCTAGGATGATGATCGAAGAGATGGGAGGCGGGCCCGGAGGGATTCGAACCCTCGGCCCATCGGTTAAGAGCCGATTGCTCTACCTAGCTGAGCTACGGGCCCCCCGTGTGTGGCGAGAAATATGGTCGTTGTACATAAGCTTTTCTAACGCCGGGCCCGTCCATTCTACAGAAACAGCACCGTTGGCATCTTGGTCTTTCTCCTTCAAGGCCGTCGCAGAGGTGTCCGCATGACCCGGGTGATCGAGGTCATGACCCCTGCGGTGATCAAGATCAGCAAGGATGCCACCCTGTGCGAGGCGACCGCTCTCATGTCCCTGAAAAAGGTCTCCGGGGCGCCGGTGGTGGACAGCGATGATAATCTGGTAGGCATCCTGAGCGAATCGGACGTGCTTGAGTTCGCCGTCAGCAAAGAGGGCATGGGGTTGGACATTGGACAGGTCTCGGTCGCCTCGCTACCCTATGACCGGCTGGTCAGGGACGAGATGCTATGCAAGAGGTACAAGGGAGTTGGGGAGGCCAAGGTTGGGGACGTCATGAGCACCGAGATCGTCTCCATAGACGCCGACGAGAGCGTGGAAAAGGCCATGGAGACCATGGTCCGAATGGGAGTTAATCGCCTGCCAGTGCATAAGGGCGGGAAGCTCGTGGGGATCATTACCCGACAAGACGTCCTCATCGCCCTTTGCCGAAAGGTGAGCGAGGGTCGTTCGCCTTACTGCCCGCCCCCTGGTCGCTAGTTATTTTTACTCCCCGGCGATTGACACTTCCGGGATGCGGACTGTGTTCGTTAGAGGTACATGTTCTGGCCAGCGGCAGTGACGGCAACTGCTCGGTGGTGGTGGCGGATGACACCATGGTCCTCCTGGACGCCGGCATCTCTGGGAGGCGCATAGCCAGGCTGATGGAGGCCGTGGGGCTCGACCCTCGGGAACTGGACGCGATGGTTCTCACCCATGAGCATTCCGATCACGTAAGCGGGGCCGGGGTGCTCTCCCGGCGGTACGGGGTGCCGGTATGCTGCAACGAGAACACATTGGCCTGTTCGAACCTTGGCCAAGTGCACTCCTCGATCATCTTCCGCACGATGGAGCGTTTCGAACTGGGATGTTTGACCGTGGACCCGTTGCCCATCTTGCACAATGCTGCGGAGCCTAATGCCTTCCGCATATCCTTCGAGGAAAAGCGGATGCTCCTGGCCACCGATCTCGGGAAGATCACTCCCGAGGTGTTCAGTGCGCTGAAGGAAGTGGATCTGGCCATCATCGAAGCGAACCACGACGTGCAGATGCTGATCAACGGCCCGTACCCTCCCAGGCTTAAGAGCGAGATCCGCTCCGAACGGGGCCACCTGTCGAACATCGACTGCGCGAGAGCTCTTTGGGCCACACATGCCGAGGGCCGCAAGATCTTTTTGGCCCACATCAGCAAGAACAACAACACGCCAATGCTGGCCCGCAGGACGGTGGCAAGGACGCTGGGCTGCGATGAAGGATGCATAGACTGCCTCCTGGTGCCGGACGACCACCGTTCGATGACCGTATGATCAACGCGGCATCTGGACACCTACGGCCTTCTTCCTGAGTATGAGCACCTTGGCGATGGCCTGCGGAAGCGTTACCAGGTCCTCCTTCTGAAGCCGGTAGGTGCGCCCTGGACCGGCGAAGGTCGGTATATCCTCGATTATGCGCAGAACCACGTGCTCCGGGGCCGGGCCTTGGGTCTCTTGGACCTCGACCGACGAGGCCTCGGTGGCCGGCGGTGCCTCGTCCACCGCGGGGGGCTCCGGCATGGTGC
>JAKIXL010000160.1 GCA_022709105.1 Thermoplasmatota archaeon
CTCCTCATTCGGAGGGAACGTGCGTCGCGTGGCCCTCTCACGCTGAACCCACCTTGTCCCCGACATCTTGCAGGGAAGGGCATCAGGTACCGGTCCCTCCAACACATCCTCCAGAGCCGATCGCTCTCGTCCGCCTTCATCGGGCGGCCGTTGGCCCATGCTGGGCCTAAGCCGCATATGGTCGCCATGGACAGGCTTCATGTTCTGAGAGGGGACAACGGCGAAAGAGGGAACCGTCACGACCGGGGACCGCTCTCCCGGCATGCTCACAGGCGGACTGGTCCGACCAACGCCAGGCTCTAGGCCGGGAGATCTTCCGAGAGGTAGCACGCATCATCGCTCCCCAGGCCATCAACCACATGAGCGGCCGGCGGCGCCCGGACGTCTGGGTCCGTATGAAAACCTTTAATTAGAGGCATTACTTTGCCAGGTAACACTGGGCAGGTAGATCAGTTGGAAGATCGCTACCTTGGCATGGTAGAGGCCGGGGGTTCAAATCCCCCCCTGTCCACCAATCTCCCGTATTTCTCGATATCATATGGTCCGCAGCAAATGCAAATGCATATGCTCCTACAACGCATCCTTCATGATAGGTCCGCGATCTAAAAAGGACCAACGGTCGAAGGTGCCGACGCTCGCTCGTCCATCGCTGCACGTCGTCTCATCGATCGACCGACATTAATGGCTATGAAGTGCCGATGTAGAGACCGAACAGGATAAGTACTTCAATGGCAGAGGGGAGGAGCGCATGGAACATAGAACGAACAATGCTCGAGTGCTAGCAGCATTGATCGCAGCGGCAGGCCTGATGTTGATGATCTATTCGCTCATGGCCTTCCAGAGCGGAGCAGGTGCGTCCGGCGAACACGGAGGCATGATGGGCGGTTCTACCGGATTCCGCTACTATACGCTCACCAATATGTTCATGGCGATGGTCGGCGCCATGATGTTCGCCTCCGGGGCGATCTTCGTTGCCATGTGGCGGCCTTACGGAACGGCACCCTTCCCCCGGACCCCCTTCTGGGAACCAGGACCGTACGTTAGGCATGAGGAGACGCCAACGGTATTGTACGAGCAACGCGGCCCCGGTCCTGCATCGACCGGAGGCAACGGGATGGCCGCACCTTCATCAGCGCTCACGAACCCACCCGAGGCAGCAGAGACCGCCTCAACATATCAGGTGCCTGAAATGGAGAGCTCCCTTGTACTACGACTTCTGAACGGGGATGAACGGACCGTCTTCCGGACCATCAAGGAGTCGGGCGGCGAGGTGCTGCAGCGCGACATAGTCCTCACCACCAAGATGTCGGAGGCCAAGGTGTCAAGGGTCCTAGACAGGCTGGTGGAGAAAGGCCTCGTGGTCAAAGAACGCAATGGGATGGGCAACAAGGTCCGGATACAGATAGATGTCTAGATCGATGGTCCAGACCCACCTCTTTCACCCCTTTCACCTCTTGCAAGGAACAGAGCTAAATGCTCTTTCACCCTTGAAAATCCCATTGGGCAAAGGCCCGGAAGGTGTACGAAAATGAGAACAGCGATCAAGGTCGCCGCGCTTGTCGCGGCCGTCTGCGCCGTCGCGGCCATCGCCCTCGCGGGCGGAGCGGTAGCGAGCGGCGGACATGCCGGCGACGGGTTCGGCATCATGAACGGCCATGGTGGAACGGATGCATTGAACGGGCATGGCATGGGCCATAGGAACGGAGAATGCACATCGAACGATTGTCACGAGCATCGGGGAACCTGTGAAATGGCTGCGGACAGGACAGCGGCCTGCGACCACGCTCCCCGGCTCGCTTGCCAATGCAGCGCGTCCTGCCCCAACCAGGACCGCGTCGCTACGGCAGAGAGGGACCGGGACCACGTCCGAGGATGCCACTGAACGGTCGGCATCCCTCTTTTTTCATTAACTGGCAAAGCTCACATGGCCTGCCGCATCCGAACCTCTTTTTTCCATGTCGAGACCCCTTGGCCCATGAGCAAGGCCCCGTTCCTTCCACGTTGCCGGCGATGGCCAGTAAGGGGATCAAGGGTCGGGCACGGTCCTTGATGTTCCAACGTTCGCCCTAGGCTTCGACCCTCAGCCCCCTATGCAATGCCGCATCAAGTGAAATTTCATATTCCTTATATGCAGATTCGTCACAGGGGATCAAGCATGCTTCGGGGCAGGAGATGGTGTCTCCAGGCGATCGTTCTTGATGGCGAACGAATAGCAGGGGTGGAGAATGCAGGCGCATACATCGTGCTTGGCAACGATGATCGAGCGTACGGAAGGGGCGGATGCAATAGGTTCTTCGGGAAATATTCCCTCGACGGCTCGGAGATAAGGTTCGGTCCTCTGGGGTCGACCCTGATGTACTGTGAGGGCTCCATGCACGTTGAGAGCGCCTTCTTCCAGGCACTGGACATGGTCAGCAGGGTAGAGGAGGGCGGGGAAACGCTCACCATGCTCGCGCCTGACGGGTCGGCGGTCCTGACCTTCGAGGCGGAGAAGGAGGACGCTCCCGAGACCGCTGCGGACGCTCCCCGCCGTTCGGGACTCGAATGATCATGGAACTGCCCTCTTCTTTCCTCCGTACACCGCGAAATTATAGTGCTTCCATATCACATCGACCGCTTCAAATCCCGCCTCCTCGAGCCATCGAAGGTGGTCCATCAGCTTTGAAGGATTGTCCTCGCGAAGATAACGGGGCACATTGACGACGTCGACCTCCTCGGCCGAGAAGCTTCTGTACATATGCTCCTTCCACCGCATCATGTATATCTCCTGGATGGAATCGTCGGAACCAAGCACGATGTCCGCGTTGTAGAAAGAGCCGCCTGGAGCGAGGGCGCTGAAGATCTTCCGATATAGCGTTCTCTTGTCCGCATCGGTCACCACGTGGTGCAATGCCAGCGAAGATATCACGGCATCATATGGGCCATCGGGCTCGAAATCATGGACGTCGGCAAGGACGAACCGCGCATCTTGGTCCGCCAGTCTCCTTCTGGCCAGATCCAGCATGCTCTCGGTCATGTCCAAGCAAGTAAGTTCGATCTTCGGATGGGCCTTCAGCAGCAGAGAGGACGCCGCACCAGTGCCGCATCCGATGTCCAGAGCCCTGAGCGCCTCTCCTTCTTTTAAGGCCGCACTCCCCACCAGTGCGCAAAGCATCTCGTCGTATCGGGGGACGATCTTCCGGATGCGGTCATCGTAATCGTTCGACCCGGCTGCAAAGTTAGCCCTGACCCGTTCCATCCTCTTCTCTCGGTCCATCCTCAATCTTCCTATACTGGCCCTGTCGTATCGCTGATGCGGACCGGGCATATTATTTCTCGATACTTATCATTATCTAATTAGATATTTGTATTCCCAGGTCATTCTCCCATCCGCCCGGGAGCGACCTCGGGACCTAGGAAGGGATGGGAACGATCAGAAAACATGAGGTCAGGGTACTCGTAGTGAGCAGCCTGGTATTGCTTATCGTGCTCTCTGCGGCCATGGTCTACGGGACACCGGAGACCAGAACATCGTCAGCTCCGCTCACCAATGATGCTGTGGCCATGGATGGTGTGGACGTAGTGATAACTGGCCTGGCGGTGAGAACGGCGACAGGCTACGAGGTGCCGATGAACGTTACAAACCATCGGGGGTCGTCGATCAGCATCAAGGACATGAGGGCGTTCGTCACCCTGACCACGATGGCCCGGATCAATGCCTCCTGCCGCGGTCCCGACGCGGTAGCCCCTGGCTCCACCGGGAGCTTCCTTGTAGTGTTCGAGGAGCTTGACGATATCG
>JAKIXL010000161.1 GCA_022709105.1 Thermoplasmatota archaeon
AGCTCCTCGACCAGATCGACAAGAGGTTCGTCATCGACATCAACAAGGAGTTCCCCAAGGACCAGGCGAAGCAGCTTAAGGAGGCCATCGGAAAGTCCCTTTGGCAGAAGGTCGCTTGCCCGACCCTCGTCGGCCGCGTTTGCGACGGCGGTACCATGTCCCGGTGGAGCGCCATGCAGATCTCGATGTCCTTCATCAGCGCCTACAGACTGGCCGCTGGTGAGGCCGCCATCGCTGACTTCGCGTTCGCCGCCAAGCACGCTTCCGTCGTAGAGATGGGAACCATGATGCCCGCTAGGCGCGCAAGGGGCCCCAACGAGCCCGGTGGAATTCCCTTCGGGTTCCTGGCCGACATGTCCCAGTCTTTCCGTGTAAAGCCTGACGACCCCGCCAGGGCTGCTCTGGAGGTCGTTGCACTGGGCGCTGTCGTGAACGACCAGATCTATCTGGGCTCGTACATGTCCGGCGGAGTCGGCTTCACCCAGTACGCCACCGCGGCCTACACCGACGACATCCTGGAGGACTACACCTACTGGGCCGTCGACCACATCAAGTCCAAGTATGGCGGGCTGGTCAAGAGCAAGCCCTCCACCGAGCTGATCGAGAAGCTCGGGTCCGAGATCAACTCCTACGCTCTCGAGATGTATGAGAAGTACCCGGCCGCTATGGAGGCCCACTTCGGTGGCTCCCAGCGTGCGACCGTCGCAGCCGCCGCCACTGGTATCGCTTGCGCGATGGCCACCGGCAACGCCGACTTCGGTGTCAACGGCTGGTACCTCTCCATGCTCCAGCACAAGGAAAGATGGGGACGCCTCGGGTTCTACGGGTTCGACCTGCAGGACCAGTGCGGTGCCGCCAACTCTCTGTCCTACAGGAGCGACGAGGGTCTGCCCTTCGAGCTAAGGGGTCCGAACTACCCGAACTACGCCATGAACGTCGGTCACCTGTCCGGCTATGGCGGCATCGCTTGCGCCGCTCACGTGGCCCGCGGCGACGCCTTCGCCTGCAGCCCGCTGATCAAGGTCGCGTTCGCCGACAAGAACCTGCCGTTCGACTTCGCCAACATCACGAAGGAGTTCGGCCGTGGCGCTCTCAGGGAGTTCATGCCCGCTGGCGAAAGGTCCCTGATCATCCCCGCCCAGTGATCTCATGATCGTAGGTGACATCGTCAAGTACCGCAACACCGGAACTGTGGGCAAAGTAGAGGACATCATGGAGGAGGGAAAGGTGACCTGGGTTCTCCTGGACACCTCCAAGCTCTACTATGACTCCTCTACCCTTGACCCAGCATCGGCCGATGAGTACGGCGGTGCCGCCGATCGAGAGAAGGACCAGAGGGAGCAGATCGAGGACATCGAACGGCTCCGCCAACAAATGGCGGAGATAGCCGAAGAGATGTCCAAGATATCTCCTTCCGGTGCGGGTTAGGACCTTCGGTCAACGACCAAACCCCTTCCTTTCACCTTTTTATGTCCTTTGGATGGGCGCAGCCATCGACGCAAACGCCCTAGTAATAGGAAAAAATCGAAAATCTGCAAATCCAAGCGATCGGACCTATCTCCTATAGATCGGACCGCTCCTTGTTCAGGTAGTTAGATCGTTTCTTCCAAACCATCCTGGCTTGGTCACATGTTCCAGGCACCAGCCCGATCCTGAGCATAACCGCGGGTCAGAACCCTACGGGATCGTATATGCGGTCTAAGGGCGGCTAAAAAATATCGGGCAATCCAGGGCCATTTGGGATGCCCTCCTTCGTTCGAAAATCCTCCGTTCAGGAACATATATTCGACCGAACGGCCTGGTGGGGACCTGCCTTTAGATCAAAGGAGATCCTCATCGCAGTCGAACCCTATAAGGATGGAAGCGAGCTTAGGGTCGTCCTGATAGCCGTGCATCTCCCTTAGCATCATATCCGCTGGCGCGGATGGAGAGCAAGAGACGACGTTCTTGAACCCTAGGTTCTCGACCTCAGGGAAGGATACTGGTGGCATAATGAAGAACTCCCTGCTGCCTCCTTTCCGCTCAGGATAGACCACGAACTCCTCCGAGAGCCACATGATCTCCTCCTTTACTGTCTCTAGGAACTTTTTCTTGGACGACGGCAGGACCTCCTCCCCCAGAACGATCCCTGTGTTGGTAAGGAGCATGACCGTAGGCTCCGGCGGCGGCCGAAAGCTTGATTTCTTGATTATGCACACTACATATTTTCGGCTGAGACATTCCTCGACCCCTTTGTTGATGACCGGTATCCCCAGGACCGCCTTGTTCTCCTTCTCGATATCCCAGATCCTGCTCCTGCAACCGTTGTTCAGGACGAAGGCATAGACCGTGCCCCTCAATCCTTTAAGCAGTTCCAAGATCTCGTTCATATCCGCCATGCTCAGCGAAATCAGGTGAGAATTGATAAACCTATGCCAGTTCCCATTTGCTCAGCCTCTAAGGTACAGATTTCCTGGACAAGTATTATTACTCGCTCTGTCGGTCATATCGGCATGACCCTCGCGCTTATCGCCAAGCAGCAGCCGTCAGCGATCAACAAGCTGTTCGCCCTGAAGAACGAGATCTTTAAGGAAGGGGCCTTGTCCGTCAAGGACAAGGAACTGATCGCAATATCATTATCTCTCGTCATGAAGTGCGAAACCTGCTTGGAAACCCATGCCCAGGCCGCGAAGCAACTGGGGGCGACCATAGACGAGATCAGGGAGGCGATGCTGGTGGCTATGTATCTAGTAGGCCCCTCGGCGATGATCTGGACCCCGGTCATCGATGAGATCCTCGGAGGTAAGCTCTAGCTCAGCATTCGAACTCGAACCGGACCGATCTCTTCAATCCAAGACCTGAGGCAGCCTCGGCCGACTTGATGATCGCCGAAGGGATAGGGCATGCAGAATGGGCAAGCACCTTTCCGCAGGCCTCGTACACAGGATTGGCAGAGAACGGCATCCTCAAGGCATCGAAAGGGCTCATCTCTTCGGACAGCTGTTCCTTGACCTTCTTGACATAGGGGCAATCGGTCTCGAAGTCGAACCGGATGCTGCCATCCTCGTACATCGCGATGATCTTGGTCTTGAACCTACAGACCCCAGGGTCCACCGAGAGGCAGACCTTGTCGGGCTCTCCGTTCTCCACGGTCATATAGGGACGGAGCAAAGCGTGGAAGATAACACTTTCTCAATATCGTTCCGCTTCAGATGTTCTGCTCCTTTCGGGCACGTGCGACGACCTCGAACATGCCCCCCTTCGTGATATCGACTATGCCGAACACCGCCACCGCCTCGTTATTCCTGATGATGGGGACCACGACCACCGGGACCCCTCGATAAGGGCCGTAAGGAGAAATCTTCCTTACCGCCGCGCTCCGCTTGAGCGCTTCCTCAAGCACTGGCCCTGTGAAATCGGTATCGACGATCTCACCATCCTCGCATCGGACCCCGCGATGGTTCTTGCTCCGCATAGTGACCGGCAGACGGCCCACTAGCTCATGCACCGCTAGAGCAAGGCACCGGAGGTCCTGTGCTTCGGTGTCCGCGCTTATAAGGCTGTTAGGGGTACAATCCCTCCAGCAAGGCCGAGGAGAATCTCCCAGCGCCAAGGCGGCGGTGACCGCTCCCTTTTCTGCTATATCGTAAGAACTTGCGGTGCCGATGATGACCACATCGTTCTCTTCCAGTGTGAACGCCGACCTAATGGGCGCCAACAACGATTGGTCAGGGTCCGAATAGTCCCCTGGGAACAGAAGCTTACCGCCGTT
>JAKIXL010000162.1 GCA_022709105.1 Thermoplasmatota archaeon
GGAATAGTGCATGTCATGATCGCCCACTATGAGCTCGGTACTGCCTCCTCCGATGTCCACGAACAGCGCGGTGCGCGCTCCAAGGTCTATCCCAGATCTCACGCCCTGGTAGATGAGCCTCGCCTCCTCTATTCCTGAGATGATGCCCACTTCCAGGCCCGCCTCCTCCTTGAGCCGCTCGACAAGGACGTCCTGGTTGGCCGCCTCACTCGCTGCTGATGTGGCGATGGCCACGATCTCGTCGGCGCCGTAGGTCCTAGAGAGCTCGGCGAACCTGCGGCACACATGGACCTCGCGGTCCATGGCCTCCCGCCTCAGGTTATGGTCTACGAAAGCGTTCTCTCCCAGGCGCACCACCTCCTTCTCCTGGCTGATGATCGTGTATGAGAAATTGGGATTCAACCTGACCACGAGCAAGCGTACGGAGTTGGTGCCCAGATCGATGAAGGCCACCACGTGGCCGGTCCTTTGGTCCCCATCGCTCACTCGAATCTCACCCTCCTCCGAAAGGTCCGCTCGAACAGGTCCGATTTCCTCAAGGCCGCCTCACTCTCTGGCGACCAATCACCATCGGACGATATCTTGATGACCACCTCATCATCGGATATGCTGCAGCCCACGTCCTTCACCAAGCCGGCGTGCTGGTGATCCAGTCCGTCGGCGATCCGGAGGATCGAGGTCAGTGAGTACAACCGCCGGCGGTCGTTCCCGCTTATGAGCGCTACCTGCTCATCACTGTCCTCCGGAGGCCTCTTCCGATGGAACCTGGCCATGAGCGCCACCATGCTCCTGTCCCTTGGAGGAAGGGGCAGGTCGGCCTCCATGATCAACCGGTAAGAAGAGCGGTGGTGCCCCTTGACGCCCTCGGAGATGCCGACATCATGCAGCAAGCATGCGGCCTCTAAAAGGAAGAGGTCCTTGCAGCCAAGGCCATGGAGGGCCGTCAGCTGCCGGAAGAGCGCAGTGGCTGTCCGGAGCACGGTCTCGGCATGCCGGTGATCGACGTTCATCTGCCTGGCAGCCCTCTCTATCCACGCCATTGCCGCCTTCCTGTCGAGGGGTGGTGCCATCTTGAGGCCCACTTCGCCTGCCGACCGGCTTTTCTGTACGACCTCTACGACCTCCTCAGGAAGCCCCTTTTCCCTCAGCGCTCTTAACGCCGCCTCGACATCATAGTCCACGCGATGCAGCGATGCGGAGAGGCTGGCGATATCCAAAATCGCATACGAGGCCCTAGGGTCGCCGTCCACGGGGCGGCCTACGCTACCCGGGTTGATGAACATCGTTCCGTTGACGGTGCGGACGAACGAGCGGTGCGAGTGCCCTACCATCACGATGTCAGCGTCAGAGATCCTCGAGAGTTCGGCCAATCTCTCCTCTGGAGTATCAGGGTCCAGATGCTCGTCCGGGCCATCAGGACTGGCGTGCACCAGGAGAAGCCTGTGCCCTCCTACCTCCAGCCTGATCTCCGGAGGAAGTGAGGCTATGAACTTCAAACTGTCCTCGGACAGGTCCCGTGCGGCCGCGGCCAGGACCGAGCGTTGGACCGAAGGGGGCCCGGGACGCTTGGGCCTACGAGCGAACTTCAGCACCTTCAGGTCAAAATTGCCGACCACGCTCAGGAAACGCTCGTCGCGGACGGACCTCACGACCTCCTCGGGATACGGCCCGGAACCGACCATGTCCCCAAGGCTTATGAACCAACTGACGCCGCGGGACCGGGCATCCTCCATTACGGCCTCGAGCGCCCCCATGTTGCCATGTATGTCGGAGACGATGCCCAGCTTCGGCGGCTGGCCACTATCTTCCGGGGGGATGGCGTAGTTCCCGCTCGTCATTCCGGACCGGAAGCGGCCGGCCAGGCTTTCAAAGAACTTCGATCCGCGGAGACTTGCCCACTGGGCCGTGAACCGGCGGTATAGCTCCCCTCGTTCCCTGTCCCGGTCGTCGGCCAACGCCCTAAGGCCTGGAAGGACAGCCTCGATATCCACGCCAGGGAGGGAGCGCATTTCCTCCTCCAAAGTGCTCAAACTGTCTAACCAGACATCACAATCATGCATCTCTCCCAGAAGATCTTGGACCATCTTCAGGGCGCCGATCTCCTTCTTCAGCTGGTCGTCGAACAGCGGGCGGAACGCTTCCAGCGTATACCGGAGCCTCTTGACGGCTATACGCAGATCATGATGCTTCCCGATCGCACCTGGGTCGTTTATGAAGGGCTCGAGTTCCAACACCCTGTTCGTTCGGCGGGAAACATGGGCGAGCCCGGCAGCGTAGCTTGGCCGCCCTCGAACGTCCGCTTTCCGGGCCTCGAGGCGGCGCACCCGCTTGCCCAGAAGGCGCTCCATATCTTTCAGCACGCCCTCCTCCTCGACGCTCTCGAGCCACCTCGCCACCTGCTCTTGGAGGTCCACCCTCGCCCTTTCCTTTAGGTCCAGAAGGGCCCTCACTCCCGTCCTCTCGGCCTCTCCGACCCTCGACATGAGCTCACGCAGAAAACCGATCTGGACGTCGGCGTCCCGAGCCTCGCCCAGCGACCTGGTGAGGTCCTTGACGCTGTTCCGCCACCTGTCCCGCTGGCTTTCCTTGAAGCAGGAGCTGAAGATGGGCAATGCGGCCCTCAGTCTCCGAGAGGCTACCCTTGTCTGGTGCACGCCCTCGACCTCCATCCGCTGGGCCGCCTTGGAGCTTGCCCGAAGCTCGGAAACCTGCTTTAGGATGGCCATGGAGCCGAGGAGGCATAGGCCAGGGTCCTCACCCCTCGCCATGCCAAACCCCCCTGTGGGCCAGCAGCCACTCCTGAGAGTCCAGCGGCTCCTCGCCCTCCTTGCGGACCACCCTCTTCCAGGACCCGTCGGCCATGAGCTCTCGCGCCTTCACGTTATCGCGCAGGTGCACCTCCAGGATGTCTTCCACCACCGCCTTGCGGATGCGGTGGTCCCTCACCGGGAACAGCACCTCGACCCTGCGGTCCAGGTTACGCGGCATCATGTCCGATGAGCCCAAGAACACCTCCTCTTTCCCGCCGTTCCGGAAGTAATAGATCCTGCAGTGCTCCAGGAACCTCGAGACGATCGACGTCACCCGGACGTTCTCACTCACTCCTGGCACCCCAGGCCTCAAACTGCATAGGCCTCTCACGTTCAGGTCGACCTTCACCCCGGCCATGGACGCTCGGTACAGCGCTTTGATGATGCCCTTGTCTATGAGCGCGTTCAGCTTGAAAGCGATGCGGCCGTCGCCGTGCGTCCTATGCCGCTCGATCTCCCGGTCGATCCTCTCCACGATCCCCCTTCGTATGCCTGCCGGGGACACCAGAAGCTTGCGGAAAGCCTCCTTCCTGCAATATCCGGTCAGGGAGTTGAACAGGTCGGAGACATCGGCCGCGATGTCGGGATCGGAGGTGAAGTAGCCGATATCCCCATAGGTGCGGGCCGTCTTCGCATTATAGTTCCCGGAGGAGAGATGACATAGTCTGATGGGCCCGTCCCTGCTCTTGCGCACGATGAGGCACATCTTGGCATGTATCTTGATGTCCACCGGGCCGTAGACGACATGCACGCCGGCATGCTCCAGTTGCTTGGCCCAGTTGATGTTGTTGGTCTCGTCGAACTTGGCCTTGAGCTCCACCACCGCGGCGATGGCCTTTCCGTTGCGGCGCGCTTCCATGAGCGCGTCCACGAGCGGCGACCGTTCGTCGATGCGGTAGAACGTGATCTTGATGGCCATG
>JAKIXL010000163.1 GCA_022709105.1 Thermoplasmatota archaeon
GGCGCCCCTGGAGCATTCACCGTCCTGGCAGGAGGAGCACTCTCCGGAGATGAGATCCTCCACGTCGTCCAGAGCGCTCATGGCTCCCTCGACATCATCCCCCATGAACCTTTCGGACGCGAGGTCCACCGTCTCCTCGAGCTTCTTCAAGCACCTGGACTTTAGTTGGCATTGGGACGTCTCGTTCAGGGCCGGCGCATCGTTGAGGAAGGCCCTGCGTCCCTCCTCGCCCACCGCCATCCTGATCTGGTCCAGAAATGCCTCCTTGATGTCCGCGTACCTCAGCCGCACGATATGGTCGCCCAGGGCGCCCATCTCGGTCCTGAGGGACCGTATTTCCTCGATCATGTCCTGGCTGGTCATGGATGAATAGAAAAGTATTGTTTAGGAATATTAAAATATTGTGTAATCCCTCCCTGTGAGCGGTGGTAACATGGTAAAATTACCAGAAGAGGTGTTCGCCCTCCTGAACGACCAGAAGGCGGCCAAGGTATTGGGAACAAGGAGTTCTAACAACGATGTGCACATCATCAATGTAGGAGGCTCAGGGGCCATCGACCACGAGACGCTCTTCGTTGGTGAGATATTCATGCGAAAGACCAGCGATAACCTGAAGTTGGCCCAGAAGGAAAAATCCAAGGTCGCCCTCCTGGTCTCCCAAGGCTTCAAGTCCTACGAGGTCAAGGCCTCGGTGAAGGACTACCAGACCTCCGGCCCGGTGTTCGACAAGATGGCCGCCGTGTTCAAGTCCATGAAGTTCGACCTCAAAGGACTGTGGCTGCTGCACGTTGAAGAGGTATGGAACGAGAGCCCGACCTTCGACGCAGGCAAGAAGATGGCCTAGGTCCTCCGGACCGCCCGGCCCAACCTTTTTAGCTGCACTGGAGGGCGTTCTCTTTTCTGCGCCCTTCAGGCCAGCAGCGATATGCCCACCACGCTGAAGCTGGCCAGCTCCACGGAGGGGTTGCCCGTTCTCGACAGCAGCTCAGCGGCCGCGAGGTGGGCCCTATCAGGAACGATCACCAGTGCCTTTACGCCATTGGCCGTGGCCTCGTTGAACTGGTCGACGGCCAGCGGCCTGAGCAGGCTCTCCTCGTCCTCTATGAACTCGACGCACAAAGTGTTGCCTGACGCGTCGGCAACGGTGATCACGGCCCGGGAGAACCCTCCCTCGTAGATCACCTCAGGGTCCTGCACTGTGTCGGGCAGCTCACGCTCCAGCGCTCTCAGCCTAGCTTCCACGATCATCTCGATGGAGGTTTGCGGCATGCCTGCTGGCTCTCATCAAGAAGTATAATATCGTTTTGCAGGTTCGTCCGGGCCGGCACGTTCAGAACGGGGTTGCGACAGTGGTCTTGCTCGACGGCTTCAGCATCCTGGACGCATTGCTCACCCAGGCCTTCTTTATGGCGGGGAGCTTCTTGCCTTCGAGCATCGAGGCCATGCCCTCTATGAACGTTGTGACCATGTTCTCGTTGACCTTCTCCGCTCCCTCGACCTCGTCGATGATGGTCAGGGACACCATCTGCAACAGGTAGGCCTTGATGCCGAAGTTGACGTTCCTAGAGGTCCGCCTGATTATCTCCGCCAGAGTATTGTCTTGCGTTGCCTGGCGTATGAGGCTGAGGTGGACCTGGGGGCCGAAGGGCATGAGGCCATCGAGCAGGCTGTCGAACATCGTCTCCATATGGGACTTGAAATCCCCGGTCTGCATCGTCCGGAAGCGTTCCTCCATCTTCTTCTGACCGATGCGGTAGGCGGAGATCAACACCTCCTCCTTGGTCGAGAATAGCGGCCTTATCTCATCCGCGGTGTACCCGGACGCTTTCGCGATGTCCTCAAGAGTGACCTTGGAGAAGCCCTCGCTCGCGAACAGCTGCATGGCCGGTTTAATGATCTTCATTGGCTCTGCTTTCCGCTTGGTTCCAGGCATGTGACCGCCTATGACGAGGCCCCGATTTAAAGATGGTCATCGTCTTCTCCTCAGGCCTCTTCCCTTGCGGAGGTCTTTCCAGACCCGCAGGGAGCGGTCCTCGGCAACGCCTCCGGGAGCGCCACCGGACAGGGTCTTTCCAGACCCGCAGGGAGCGGTCATAACATCGGATGCGCGATGGAGCGCTGGACCGTCCGCCGCTCTCCCCGATGGTCGCTGACCGGACCATCGCGGGCCGCATTTGGGGCCATGCCCTCACAGAACATCCTCGAACAGCATGCCCGTCAGAGGCGAGGGCGCGATGGGGCCGGCAAGGCCGCGGCCGCTTACCATGGCCGTACCAGAGATGTTCGCGCAAATTAATATCATTCAGTCGACGGCCGTAAATGGTCGAACATCGACCGGCAAATTGATTATCCCGTCCCGCTGAACCCCACCGGATATCATGGAAAGTGACGAGCGGCAGAAGCTGGTCATAGATCTCATGGACACCTTCGTCCGGCTCACGGGAGCCAAGCCCGGAGGCGGCAACCCCCGCCGATATCTATGGACCGACGCGTTCGCGGTATGCAATTTCCTCGAGCTGCACCGCCTAACCGGTGAGGAGCGGTTCATCGAACAGGCGATATGCCTCGTAGATCAGGTCCATGAGGTTCTGGGCCGCCATCGTTCGGACGATGAGCGCAAAGGGTGGATAAGCGGTCTGCCCGAGGAGGAGGGAAGGGAGCACCCGACCGCCGGCGGCCTCCGCATAGGCAAGCTGGGAAAGGAGCGCACAGCGGCGGAGCCGCTGACTCCAGGTGAGGAATGGGAACGGGACGGGCAGTACATTCACTACCTGACCAAGTGGATGCACGCACTGGCCCGAGTCAGCGAGGCGGCCAACGATCCGAAGTACCTGAGATGGGCCATTGAGCTCGCCGACGTGGCCCAAAGACGGTTCTCCTACATGGCCCCCAGCGGGGAGAGGAGGATGTATTGGAAGATGAGCATCGATCTCAGCCGCCCTCTGGTCCCGATGATGGGGCAGCATGATGCCTTGGACGCGCTCATCACATACCGCGAGCTCGTGCTCGCGGAACAGAGGTTCCCTGAGGAGAGGTTCCCGGACCTGGGGCCGGCCATGGACGATGCCTCATCGATGTGCCGCATCGGATCATGGGCCACCGACGATCCCCTAGGGATCGGATCTCTTCTTGACTGCGCCTGGTGGGCCGCCCTAATGGACGATGGTAGCGGGGTGGGCCTGCTCCGCCGCATAGCCGCTGCGGCAGTAGTAAGCTTGGGTGCGTTAGGGAGCTTGGATGGGGAGATGCCCGCGAGCCGCAGGCTCGCGTTCCGCGAGCTGGGGCTGTCCATAGGGCTTCATGCCCTGGAGAGCCTGAACGATCGGATCGATCGGGACAAGGCCGACGGCCTTCTGCTGGACCAGATCGAGGTATTGCGAAGCTATTCGCCGCTGGGCAGGAGGACCGAGTCCTTCTGGACCGATCCACGGAACCGTAGGAACCCGATGTGGGCGGAACACGAGGAGATAAACTCGGTCATGCTCGCCACCAGCCTCATGCCCGGAGGCTTCTTGGAGCTGTGGGTGCCTCCGGACCGGACGGCGGTGGTCAAGAGGGCCCCTTGAGGCCTTAGGCCTCCAGCTTCCTTCCGACCGCCCGCTGGAACTCGGCCTCGCTCTCCACGTGATGGATGCGCTTAGGTTTCAACTGGCCTAGGGAACGGCCTTCCTTCACCCGTCGGTCGATCTCTTCCTGAATGAGACGATAGGCCTCTGGCCTCGTGGAA
>JAKIXL010000164.1 GCA_022709105.1 Thermoplasmatota archaeon
GCATCCAAGCATACCTCACCTACATCTTCGTGATACTGCTGGTCATGCTGGTGGTGTTCCGATGATCCTCGAGATCGCCCAGTTCCTGCTGGTCCTCGGCCTGGCACCCCTGGTAACCGGGTTCATCCGCAAGGCCAAGGCCCTGATGCAGAGCCGACGAGGCCCCAGCGTGCTTCAGCCCTACCGGGACCTAAAAAAGTTGATGCAAAAGGGTTCCGTCATATCCAAAGATGCATCCTGGTTGTTCAACATCACTCCGTACGTCTGCATCGCCGCCGTCACGGTCGCCGCGCTCCTGGTCCCCGTGCTGTACGCCGGCACCTTCGGATTCCTAGGCGACCTCGTGGTCCTGATATACCTATTGGCAATGATGCGGTTCTTCATGGCCCTCGCCGCCCTGGACACCGGCTCGGCCTTTGGGGGCATGGGCTCCAGCAGAGAGATGTACATATCCTCGATCGTCGAGCCGACCATGCTGCTGTCGATCTTCGCCATGGCCCTGGTGGCGGGGACAACCTCTCTGGCCAGCATATCCCAGAAGATTGCCTCCAGCGGCCTGGACCTTGTGTCGCCTGCACTGTTCCTCGCGGCCGCGGCCTTCTTCATCGCCACCCTGGCCGAGAACTCTCGAGTGCCCTTCGATAATCCAGCGACCCACTTGGAGCTGACCATGATACACGAGGCCATGCTGCTCGAGTATTCAGGAAAGCAGCTGGCGCTGATGGAGCTGGCATCCATGACCAAACTGGTCGTCTTCCTGGCCATTCTCTCCAACGTGTTCTTTCCATGGGGCATCGCCGTAGGGTCCGACCCCATCGCGGTGGCCATAGGGGCGCTGGCCTTCCTGATCAAGATCGCCCTACTTGCGCTGGCCATCGCCCTTCTGGAGTCCTCCATGGCCAAGATGCGGCTGTTCCGTCTGCCGAACCTGCTCACGGCAGCGTTCATGCTTTCCCTTCTGGCTGTCGTATCGTTCTACATCCTGGGGGTGTCCTGAACGGCCTTCTCCGCCATCACCATAATCGACGGCCTGGCCGCCGCCATCCTCCTGATATCGTTCACCGAGGTGATCGTCAACCGCATGTCCACGCTGGTGCGCCTGTTCGCACTGCAGTCGACCTCCCTGGGAGCACTGGCCATCACCGTGGCGTTCGAGACGGACGCGGCGCACATCTATGCCGTCGCCGTCCTGACAATAGGGATCAAGGGCGCGGTCATACCATGGATGCTGATGTACGTGATGAGGCAGATCAAGATCGAGCGGGAGATCGAGCCCATAGTCGGCATACCAATGGCCCTGCTGCTGTGCGGCGGCCTTACTGTGGTGGCGTTCTACCTCACCCAGCCCATCATCTTCGTCGGCGGTGCCATCGACACAATCACGAAGAACTGTCTGGCCATATCCTTGGCGGTGGTGTTCATCGGGTTCTTCACGATGATATCCCGTAAGAAGGCCATCACTCAGATCATGGGCCTGCTGACCATGGAGAACGGGCTGTTCCTCGCTGCCATCTCCGTTACCTACGGCATGCCGCTGATCGTCGAGCTGGGCATTTTCTTCGACATCCTGATGGCGGTGCTCATCATGGGCCTTTTCGCCTTCCGCATCAATAGGACGTTCGCCAGCGTGGACACTACCATCCTCAGGAGGCTTCGGGATTGATCACATATCTGTTGGTCATACCTCTCATCGCCGCGGCCATATGCTACCCGATCCGATCGAACCGCCTCATCGGAGCGGTGGCGGTGACCGGATCTGCAGCGACGCTCGGGATGGCGACCTGCCTCTCTTACATAGTGTTCACCTCAGGCACGCTGGACGAGGGGTTGCTGTACATGGACGCCTTCTCCGCCTACACTCTCATGCTGATGTCCATAGTGAGCCTGGCCGCAACCTTATATTCGATACCCTACATCGGAAAGGAGAACGAGGAAGGGATCATCACCGACCAGAAGCTGAAGAACTACTATCTCTTCCTCCAGGTGTTCGTGTTCACCATGCTCATGGTGGCCGTGTCCAACAACCTAGGGGTCATGTGGATCGCGATAGAGGCGACCACCTTGGCATCGGCCTATCTGGTTGGGCTCTATGACCGGGAGACCTCGGTGGAGGCGGCCTGGAAATACTTGATCATTTGCTCTGTGGGCATAACCCTGGCCCTGCTGGGCATCATAATCGTCTATGCCTCCTCCATCATAGTGCTGGGAGAGTCGTCCTCGGCATTGGACTGGTCCACGCTCATGGCCGTGGCAGGCTCGCTCGACCCTACCTTGCTGAAGATCGCCTTCATCTTCATCCTCATCGGATACGGGACCAAGGTCGGCCTGGCGCCCATGCACACTTGGTTGCCGGACGCCCATTCCCAGGCCCCCACCCCAGTTTCCGCTCTGCTGTCCGGGGTCCTGTTGAACTGTGCGATGTACGGCATCCTGAGGCTCCACATGATCGTTTCCGGGTCGTCCCTCGGAGCGGGATTCTCAGGCGGTCTTCTGCTCCTCTTCGGCTTCATATCACTGGGCTTCGCCGCCGTATACATAATCATGTCCAAGAACTACAAGCGGATGCTCGCCTATTCCTCCATCGAGCATATGGGAATAATTGCCATAGGGTTCGGTTTCGGAGGCTACTGGGGCATCTTCGGCGGACTGTTCCACATGCTCAACCATGCGCTTGCCAAGACCCTGATGTTCCTGGGGGCGGGGAACCTGCACCAAAGGTTCGGCACCAAGGACATCGATAAGGTGCGCGGAGCGCTCAAGGTCCTGCCGGCCACTGGGGCGCTGTTCTTGGGAGGGGCGCTGGCGATCACCGGTTGCCCGCCGTTCTCCCTGTTCCTCAGCGAGTTCATGGTGCTGGTCGGAGGGATTGGCTCCGGCAGCATCCTGGGCGTAGCGCTCTACCTTTTCCTGCTGGCTGTTATCTTCGGAGCGTTCCTCTATCATGCGGGCCGCATGATCTTTGGCGAACCCGCCCCGAGCGCCGAGCCATCGGGAGAGGGGAACAAGGTCGGCGCAGCGCTCATGGCCGCCCTTCTCCTGGCAGTGCTGGCCCTCGGCCTTTACATCCCGGCGTTCCTAAATGACGTGCTGCAGCAGATCGTGGACCTTTTCCTGGGAGGGGGCGCATGAGGGACGGACACCTTCTTTCCGTGCTCCGGGGCCTCCCGTCAGAGATTACCGTCAGGGTGGACAGCCACGAGCTGGAGGGCAACGATCTCCATCTGGCCGTCCGGCCGGATGCCTTGGTGCTTCTGGCCCGCCACCTACGCGCCGAGCACAAGGCGGAGCTGGTCACGCTCCACGCTACTGACGATCGGGCGCTGGAGGGCTGCTTCAAGCTCCATTTGGTCATGGGCCTCAAAGGAACGGACGCCTTTGTGTCCGCCACCGCCCCCCTGGGCCTGGCGGAGTGGAGGTACGAGTCCCTAACCTCCGCCATCAATGACGCGGTATGGTACGAGCGGGAGATGAGAGACATGTTCGGACTTGTGGCCATCGGCCACCCGGACCCCCGGCCGCTTAACCTGCACGAGGACTGGCCCGAGGGCAAATTCCCTCTGCGTAAGGACTTCCCATCGGGAGAGCGCCCTCCCATGGCCAAAGGGCATTACAACTTCACCAAGGTGGACGGCGAAGGCGTGTACGAGATACCGGTTGGCCCGGTGCATGCCGGTGTCATCGAGCCCGGGCATTTCCGCTTCTCTGTCGCCG
>JAKIXL010000165.1:0-239 GCA_022709105.1 Thermoplasmatota archaeon
GGATAGAACGCTGCGGCGATCGTGGCCACGCCGCGGGCGAGGGTCTCGATGAAATAGCTCCTGTTGTCTGGGAACGCGGAGGTCAGACGTTCGATGGCCTTTCTTTCCTCAGGGTCCGAGATCCTGCCTGGGTGCAGGAGGGCCATGGGATGGGCGCGGATGTAGCTGCTGATGATGAACTCCGTCCTTGCCAGGCCGATGCCGTCGTTCGGAACGAAGGACAGGGACAGGGCGTCCTC
>JAKIXL010000165.1:249-3700 GCA_022709105.1 Thermoplasmatota archaeon
TCCGTCTTTGGCCGCTTGAGGTCCTTAAGCGATGTCCTCTCCACCCTGAACGGTACCTTGCCCTCGTACACGAAACCCTGGTCCCCATCGGCGCAGCTAACTGTGACCTCGATCCCTCCCTCTATCTTCTGGGTGGCATCGTCCGTGCCAACCACCGCGGGGATCCCCAGTTCACGGCTGACGATGGCTGCATGCGACGTCCTCCCTCCCAGATTGGTCACGATGGCCGAGGCTGCCTTCATGACCGGTTCCCAGTCAGGCGTGGTGCTGTTCGAGATGAGCACCTCTCCCTTCTGGAAACCAGGCAGCTCGGAGATGTCCTTGATCACCCTGGCCTTCCCTGAGGCGATCTTGGAGCCGACGCTCCTGCCCTTGCTCAGCACCTTCCCCCGTTCCTCCAGGATGTAGGTCTCCAGCACGTCCCTCGATCTCTGCGACTGCACCGTCTCCGGCCTTGATTGGACGATGAACAGCTCTCCGCTCTTCCCATCCTTGGCCCACTCTATGTCCATGGGCATGTCGCGGCCGAGCTTTTCCGAATAATGGTCCTCTATGGTGACGGCATTGGAGGCCAGTTCCAGGATCTCCTCGTCCGTGAGGCAGAACCTCTGACGGTCCTCGTCCGGCACCTCGACATTGCGGGTCAGCTCATGGGAGCCGCCCAGCCCGTAGATGAGCTTCTTCTCCTTGTCCCCTCTGTCCTTCCTGATTATCGGTCTGAAGCCCTTCTTGAAGGTCGGCTTGAAGACATAGTACTCATCGGGGTTGACCGCTCCCTGGACGATGTTCTCCCCTAGCCCATAGGAGGCTGTGATGAACACCACCTCACGGAAACCGGTCTCGGTATCGAGGGTGAACATGACCCCGCTGGAGGCCAGGTCGGAACGGACCATCTTCATTATGCCTACGGACAAGGCGACGTCGAACTGATCGAACCCCTGGTCGATCCTGTAGGATATTGCCCGGTCAGTGAACAGGGAGGCGAAGCACTTGCCGCACGCCTCCTTGAGCGCCGGATAGCCCTGAACGTTCAGGTAGGTCTCCTGCTGCCCGGCGAAGGATGCCGTGGGAAGGTCCTCTGCGGTCGCTGAGGACCTGACCGCGACGTCGGCGTTCTCGCCGTATTGCAAGCATAGCTCATCATAAGCGGCCTTAATCTCCGACCAGAGACCGTCCGGCATCCGGGCGCCCAGGATCAGGTCCCTGACCTTCTTCCCCCGGACCGCCAGGTCAGAGATGTCCTCCTTGTTGACGCCTGTGAGCACCTCCCTCATCTGCGCCTCGATCCCTGACGTGGTGATGAAGTGACGATATCCATCGGCGGTGATGACGAACCCGTTGGGTATCCTGACCCCTTTAGGAGTGAGCTCTCGGTACATCTCCCCCAGCGAGGCGTTCTTGCCGCCTACCGATGGAACGTCCCCGATGCCGATGTCCTTGAACCATCGTATGTATCTCGGTCCTGCGGACCTCTCTTCCGCGGCTGTGACCTGCCTCATCCTTACCACCTCGTTCTCAGACCGAACGGCGCGATAGGCCGCGAGGCTGTAGAGCCCTTAATGCCTCCCCATCATTCAGAGCGGGCATGGCGGTTCTCTATGCCTCACGCTGTGAGACCATGGAAGGGTTGCGTTTAAAAACATTGTGCGTCGGCGGACTAATTGGCATATTCCTTGCCATATGCCAGATTGTTCAAACATCCATATATGTAATATAAATATATCAATATTTATTATAGTCCGGGTACGTCCGATGCCGCCTCTGCCAGGATCAGGGGCCCATGGAGCGCTCTGTTCTTTCCTCACAGTTCCGCTCAGCTGCTCAAGAGCGCCGCGCCTCTCGAGGACCGGTGCTTCGGAGATCCTGTTGATGCGGGCCGAAGCGAATGGCTCAGTCCTGGGGATGGGTGTGCATCTTGATCTTTCTGAGGTACTCCAGAGGGATCTCGTCCTCCAGTTTTCCTGACCTGAAGGCGTCGATGGTCTGTACCGCGTGCTCGAATATCCTGTTGATCGATTCCTTGGTATAGAACCCGATGTGGGGAGTGATCACCGTCCTGTGCGAACCGATAAGGGGATCGTTCTCCGGATGGCCCTCATCATCGATCACGTCCAACCCGGCAGCGGCCAGCCGGCCGCTGTCCAGAGCCTCGCGGAGCGCGGTCTCGTCAACTATCTTGCCTCTGGCGGTGTTGATCAGGATGCTGCCTTCCTTCATTGACCGAAGCGCCTCATGGCCTATCAGGTTCTCCGTGCTAGGGGTCAGGGGCAGATGGAGGGTCACCACGTCGCTCCTCTTCAGGAGATCCTCCAGGGAGAGATAAGGGAAGTTGTGCTCGCTGGCTAGCTTCTCGTTCTGGTATAGGTCGAAGGCAACTATCTTCATCCCGAATCCGCGAGCGATCCTTATCATCTCGGCCCCTATCTTCCCGGTCCCGACCACTCCAAGCACCTTGCCCTTGAGCTCGGTGCCGATGAACGGTCCGAAGTCGAACCTTTTCTCCTCCTTGACCGACCTGTCCGCGGCCACAAGGTTCCGTGCGCAGGCGAGGAGCAGGCAGAAGGCATGTTCGGCCACCACGTGCGGCCCATAGCTCGGCACATGTGTCACGGCGATGCCCTTCTCTACTGCGTGCTTGGCGGCGATGTGGTCGAACCCCGCGCTCCTTGTATTTATCATGCGCAGGTCGGGGAGGCTGTCGATCACCTTCTCGCTGACCGGCGTTCTGATGAACACCGAGATCAGGGAGCATCCTTCCGCCTCATGGACCAGTTCGTCCTCCTCGAGCGGTCCGTCGAACAATCTCAGCTCATCATCAGGAAAGGCCGCCCTCAGCATCTCCTGATGCCCCATTGCCTCAGTGAACAGCATCTTCATCCTTATCGCCCCTGGTCGTCAGGCGACCGGTCGAACGGTTTGGCCTGGCGTGCATGTTGTTCGCGCCTTGCCGATATAATCTTATTTAATGTCCTGGGTAGCCTTCGGTCAAGGCCTGGGGGCAGTTGTGAGCTGTAGACCCGCTGCGCTGCCGAAGCTTGTCTTTCTCCGACCTAGCGTAGCTTGTGCGCATATCGCGCTCTTCCCGTGCCGACATCTGGTGGAGGGCCCTTCTTATTGCGGCACGTCCTAACGAGGGACCGGGCCGAGGACCGTCCGTGCCATTCCCAGGGGCGCTCCGAACAGTTCAATAAGGCATCGATCGCACGTGGGGCGTAAAGGAGCGCATCGGGATGAAAGAGGATATTGGCCTTAACCTGGGAAAATGCGGCCGAAGGGTCGACCTTCGGCTTGAGCATTGGAAAGAGATCGGATTTGCGGACAGGCTTCGGGAGCAGGACCCCACGCTGTGGGCCGAGGGGCCGGTCCCGGAACTGGCGGACCGTCTGGGATGGATCGCCCTGGGGACGACCATGCGGCCCAAGTTGGACGAGATGGTCGAGCTCGCCATGGA
>JAKIXL010000166.1 GCA_022709105.1 Thermoplasmatota archaeon
CCAGCGGAACGCCCATCCCTCCTTGAGCGCCATGTAGTTCTCGATTATCCCATTGTGCACCACTGCGATCTTGCCGGTGCAGTCCAGGAAGGGATGGGCGTTCCGCTGGGATGGTTTTCCGCATGTCGCCCAGCGCGTGTGGCCCACTCCGAGTTGGCCGGGAAGCCGGGGCATGTCGGCAGAGAACTTGGTGATCTCCCCTTTGTCCTTGTATATCTGGAGGCCGCTCCCTACAATGGCCACTCCTGCGGAATCGTAGCCCCTGTACTCAAGCCTCTTCAGACCATCGAGGAGCACCTCCTGCGCCTCTCGGGGACCTGCATAACCAATTATGCCGCACATATCAGACCACTACGCTATGATTCTGGAGATTACCGCTCACCCTCACGCCGTCCTCTATCTGACAGCCCGCTCCGACAACCCTGCCGGGAGATATGACCACCCTGGAGCCGATGATCGCGTCCTGGCCGATCAGCGCTCCAGTGTCTGAGAGCCTGAACACCTCCCGATCGACCACGGCTTGGCTTCTTCCAGTAGGGGCGGACAGTCCTGGCCCTACCTTCACTCCGTCATCCAGGACGGAGTGGGAGACATGAGAATGGGAACCTATCCGCACGCTGCTCATTATCAGGCAATTGTTGATGTAGGTGTAGGGTTCGATGATGACCCCGTTGCCTATGCTGGTGGACGACATTATCGTTACATTGGGGCCGATGTCACAGGCCTCGCCGATCGCCACCGGGCCCTCGATGTATGAGCCAGAGCGTATGCGGCTGCCCTTCCCGATCGATACCGGGCCCTTTATAGTGACTCCGTTCTCCACCGTGCCGTTGATCCCTTGGCCATGGAACTCGAGCGCCGACGAGTTGATATTGGGCAGGTCCCAGGGATAGACAGCGTCTATCCACTTGCCCTTGGTCTTGACCGCCGTGAAATCGAGGCGGGATATCACGGGCGCAAGGACCTGGGTTATCCCCAGTTCCATGTCGAACTTCTGCTCTAGGAACAGGTCCAGTATGCCGCTCTTGAAGTAATAGACGCCAGTGTTGATGATGTTGCCGACCCTGACCTCCGGCTTCTCGATGATGTTGTTTATCCTTCCGTCGATTATCTGAACCACGCCATACTTCGCCGGTATCTCGGACTCGGTCACCACCATCGAGGGGCCCTTTCTCTTGGCCAGCAGGTCTGCTACCAGCTGGGCGTCGATCAAGTTGTCCCCCGCCACGGTGAGAAAGTCCTCACCGGTGAGGTGTCTGGCCGCCAATGACAAGGCGTGGGCGGTCCCCAACTGCTTGTCCTGAGCTACGTACATTATGCGGGCGCCGAACCGCCTTCCGTCCTCGAAATGCGAGAGAATGGTGTCCTTGCGGTACCCGACCACCATGATGATGTCCTTAATGCCGTTCTGGACCAAGGCCTCGACGATATAGTCCAGGATCGGCCGGTTCCCCACCGGGATCATCCCTTTGGGCCTTGACATAGTGAAAGGACGCAGTCTGGTCCCTTCTCCAGCAGCCAGAATAACCGCTTTCAAGCTTCTTCCTCTTCATGTCCATCCGGCTCTCTGCTCATAAATCTTTTTGGCCAAATGATGCTCCCGCTAAATCGTGGTGTTATCACTTATTATACTGTGCAACAAAGTTTTAAACTGCTCACAGAGGTTTTATTTCCACTCATTGGATAAATTGTGGGGCAGATAGATGGAAAAGCCGCCTAAGTTGAGGATCCCTTCCGAGATATTCCAGTTCTTCACCAATCCCGGTGGTCATTCCCTTATCGTGCGCGGCACCGCAGGGGCGGGCAAGACCACCTTCGCCCTGCAGGCCATCGAAGAGCTTTCTCCGTACCAGTGGGGGTTCTATCATTCCACCCGAGTATCCGATGCCAGCCTGTTGGCTCAGTTCCCATGGCTTAAGGACAGGGGCGATCGCCTGCTTAGGGCCGGCAGCTTCTCCGACGAGAGCGGTGAGAACGGCAAGAGGACCGGCCTGAGCGATCTAAAAGGGGTCAAGAGCCCCCCGATGGAGATTGCCAAGGTCGGAGGCCTGGCCATATCCATAGGCAAGGACCTGGGAGAGCTGGAGGCCCTTTATCGATGCATAGAAGGCAATCTGCCCGAGAAGGGACTGGTGGTCATCGACTCCATCGATGCCCTGGCCGATAAGTTCAGCATCGGATGCTCCAAGCTCGTGAACACGATCCAGAGGGACATCGTTGAGGGCTACGGCTCAAACGTGATGTTCGTCGTGGAGACCCCCGGCTCGGACCTGGACTATCTTGGGGACGGGGTGGTGAACTTCACCTGCACCGAGCACCATCATCGCCGCTTGCGGGAACTGGAGATAATCAAGCTCAGGGGATGCGAGATCCAGCAGCCCAAGTTCATCTTCAGTTTGGACGGGGGACGGGTCCAGGCGTTTGCGCACAACCGCAACCCGGTCCCTCAGTCGGACCGAGGCCCGTGGAGGCCGTTGGGCGACCTCGATGGTAGAATATCTTCAGGACTTAGGGATCTGGACCACACGCTCAGTGGAGGGCTGGAGGTCGGGTCCATCACCCTCATCGAAATGGGCCAGGGGGTGCCGGCAAACGTCACCAGCGAACTGGAGTCGGCGCTGGTCTGCAACTTCGTTTCACTGGGCCGAGGGGTCCTATGGGTCCCCATGAGGAAGGCCTCGGCTGAGAACGCTCGGACCAAGATCGTGCGGCGCGTCCCCGGGGAGGAGATCGATCGACTGGTAAGGATACCGGAGAAGGCAGAGCAAATGGCCTCGACCGTGAGCTGCGCCATTCCGGTCGAGGGCACCAGTGCTTTCTCTGACTTCAAGTGGCAGAACATCGAGTATTCGCTGGGATCCTCGATGAGGCCGATGCTGTCCCTGATGGGCCTAGACACCATGCGGTCCATGTATGGGAGCGATGTCAGCGATCAGTTGATGGACTTCCTGTCCATGGTGCGAAGGAACAATGGCATATTCGTGGCCTTGGCCCCCACGGGCAGCGGGCCAACGGACCGCTTGGCGGACCTCGCCACGGCCCACATTAAGATCGAGAGGGTGGGCGGCACGGTCCTTCTCTATGGCGAGGAGCCGTTCACCGAATGTTACGCGTTCGATTTCGAAGAGAAGGAGGCTGGCGGAGATGTATCCCTCACCCGCATACTCTGAGGTGTCCTATTGATAAAGGCCACCTTCCCCGAGCATTCCGCCATGCTCATGATCGGAAGCCCGGGCATTGGGATGCTGGAGTTCGCGGTCAGCATAGCGAAGGACTGGATGGAGCAGGACAGCGTGGTCATATTCATAACCGTGGACCTGCTGCCTTCGGACCTGCTTAACATCATGACCTCCTTCGGGGTGTCCAAGGAAGTGCTCGGGCGCAATCTGTTCATCATCGATTACCATTCCTTCAACATCTCAACTCTGGCAGAGAGTACAAAGCGGCCGGTGAAGATCGTCATACACTCATTGTCGACCTTGTTCCTTTATAATCAGGTCAACGTGGTCCTAAAGTTCTTCCAGATATCGTCCTCGCGCATCCGGAACGAGTTTGGCACCGCGTTCTTCACGATCCATGAAGGGGTGCATGACGATAAGACCGTGAACCATCTCATGGCCATTGCGGATGGGGTATTGGAGCTCAAGTTCGATCAGGATCTGAACCGAAGGATGAGGGTCCGCAACATGAGGG
>JAKIXL010000167.1 GCA_022709105.1 Thermoplasmatota archaeon
AACCTCGTGCGCATCGGCGCTGGGGACAGCTGGGGGACCGAGCACCAGTACAAGGCCTGGAAGAACTACCAGGACGAGTACTTTGACCTGCTTCACAGCATGAGCTATTACGCTCAGGCCAACGGGGTATGGTTGTGCTTCGTTTTGGCCGGCGCTCAGGAATATCCGACCTACCACTACTATGGAACGGGCAGTGTGTTCGATCCGTCCTCTTCGGCCTTCGCCAACTACATCGAGTACTCAAGATCGACGATGGTGGAACTGGAGAACGAGAACGCGATCGCTATGTACGACATGTTCAACGAGCCTGACCACAACAACGTGAACACATACTACTGGCACGGGAACAAGGTCCAGTACAACCAATGGTCCAAGGCGGTGGATGCGTCGACCGCTGGCGTCAGCGGTCACCCTCGCACCTTGGGTGTGGCTGGTTTCGGCAATCTGTTCGGGATGACCAAGCGTGATTTCGATCTCGCCACCGGTGACGCTGGCTTCGAGATCCTCCACCGGCACTATTACGGCTCGAACGCCGACCCGACAAACTTTGCGCTGCCCGAGGAGTGGGCCAAGGACGCCGGCAAACCACTGCTCTGGGGCGAGCTGGCCAACAACGGCCCATACCCGCTGATCAGGTACGACTATGGTGAAAAGGCGATCTGGAAGGCAGGGGGCCAGGCCATCACCTCGATGGTGCTGACCGGCACCCCCGGCTACCCGTATTACGGAGGCGTCTCTGGCGCCCAGGTGGCGCCCAGACCATCCGATTGGAAGGGGGACCATTCCAGTTCGGCCGCCGCCTTGGCCCTGGACTTCACCTCCACGCCCTCCAAGACGGACAAGGTGGGCTCCCGCTACGAATATAAGGTGACCGGCAACAAGAAAGCGACCATAGATGTGGACACCAATGCCTCTTTCCTCCTATTCGACAAGAGGGATGAGGTCATTCGAGGTATACCCGGAACGGCCGGAACATACGCCGTCAGGGTGACCATGGAGGCGGACGGGCAGAAGGTCCAGCAGGAGTATGAGTTGGTGATCGAAGCTGATCCTGAGAAGGGGACCGCTGAGATAGTGGCCATAGAGCTCGGGGCCAACAGATACAGCTTCTCCTACCGAGCCGATCTTGGCGATGGTCCTGTGTCGTCTTCCCATTGGGACTTCGGTGATGGCACGACTTCGTCCGAGCCTGCACCGGTGCACGCCTTCCCCGAGGGAGAGCATCTCGTTACCCTCACCTTGACCGGTGAGAACGGCACCATGCTCAACACAACATATGGGGTGGATGACAGCAAAGAGAGCGCCGCTCCTGGCGCTGGGTCCGGCCAGTCCATCGCCGGCGCCGTTGGATGGGGCACCACCAGCTCGGCCCTAATGGTCGTTGGCCTGGTGTGTGCTTCGGTCATCGGAATAGCGGGCTACCTCAGTGTGAGCCGCGGAGGAGGCCATTCGTACCGCCACCATAAGAGTGTGAGGTTCCCTGATCCCCGCACGGCCGTGGGGTTCGGCAAGACCACCCTCATGTTGCTGAAGGAGATGAACTACCCTGATCGGAAGCTGATAAGGGACCTCTGCCTCTATCTCTTGAAACAGGTCAGGACCAGAGGCTTCAGCTTGGTGATCTCGGTCAAGGACCAGGCCCTGGATGGTTTCAGGTTGATAATGGATACCGCTGCCAAGCACCTTCGCCCTCGGAAGTGAAAACCCCTTCCTCTTATTTTTCATTCTACCCTTTTTCTCTCCAAACCGTTCGAACCCTAACCATCTTGCCGCATCCATGGGTGGATAGCTGGAGCGGTCGTAAAAGCGGCCCCGATGGTATTGAGGGACCTCCCCGCACCGTTCGAGATGAATGCGGCTTAAGCATACCAGGCCGACCTCGAGGTTGTGGCCAATTGTGCCCAGTAAATCGTGAGAAGGTCGCCTTATGAAGAGCTGCGGAGGCGCAATATGGACATGAAAATGCTTGACCGTGCGAGCATCGCCAGGGAAACGTCCACCATCTTTCCTGCCTGCGGCCCCTTGGTTGCCTGCGGTGGATGTCAATTGGCTATCAGTGACCTGCAGCCAGATAAGGGAGGTCGATCCGGCTTGCCCCTGCGAGATGGCTTTCTGACCAACGACCTTTGGTCCTCGATGTCGCTTCGTTACCATACGATGGAACGAACCCCAAAATATGTGAACCTTGCGCGCGGTCCTGGCATAGGTGCTCTCCCTTGTCATATCTTAGGGCCAACGGCGTGGTGCTGAACGTAGAGGTCCGTGGACGGGGCGAGCCGACGGTGCTCATATCCGACATCGGTGAGGATCTGACCTCTTGGTGCTATCAGGCAAGGACGTTCGGAAGCCTTCACTTCCTGCTGCAACTAGACAATCGGGGTTCCGGGCGGTCCGATTGTCCGCCCGAGGGGTGCTCCATCAAAGACATGGCCAAGGATGTGTTGAGCGCGATGGACCTAATCGGAGTGGACAAAGCTCATTTGGTAGGCCTGGGGCTCGGAGGGATGATAGCACAGATGATAGCGCTCCTGCGCCCTGGACGGGTGGGCGGCCTGGTGTTGGTATCGACCTCCAGCAGAGCGACCGAAGAGCAGAGGGAGGTCTATGAAAAGTGGGTCCGGTCGGCCAATGACGGTCATGATCGTCGGGAGATAAGCAGGAACATAGTGCCATGGCTATATTCGTCCTGGTTCCTGGAGAACGAACGCTGGAGGGAGTTCGTCATCAAGGCCCGAGGATCTCGATATGGTCAGACCTGTTGGGAAGGCGCCGCGGCGCAGCTGAAGGCGATGCTTGATTTCGACTCGAGCGAGCGGCTTGGAGACATAGCCTCCCCGACACTGGTCGTCTCTGGCAGCGAGGACCGTATCACTCCGCCGGAATGTTCGAAGAGCATCCATGCCGGCATAAAGGGCTCCAGGCACCTTCAGCTGAGAGCGGGGCATCTTCTCCATGTAGAGCTGCCGAGGTCTTTCAACCAAGCTGTTCTGGGTTTTCTAGCGGAGGTCGAGGGATGCCCGGCCCCAGACCTGGGGCCAGGACCCCCTCTGCCTTGCGGAGGGTGCCTGGGACTGTGATCTGGGTCCGCTCTTCCGGCAGGGGCCGCAGCGACCAGCGGCATCACAGGCATGCGTCCGCCTTGTCCCAGACCACGTTCCATCGCCTACAGCTCGTTAGGGGATGCCGCTCATCCCCTGAGAACACCCTGCTACGTCTGTTCATATGGCATTCCGCGTATCATCTCGCCGTGTGGGGAGCGTTGACAGCGCCCCTTTGGTCCCGGGGGCTCACTGTCATAATGCCCTTCACTGCCCAGACCCCCCCCCCCCTCGTTAGTCCGCGGACCTTTTCCACCGGCATAGGCTGTCGCGAACTCCCTCCGAGCATCTGGCTGGTCCGCAGGAGGTGCTCCGCCCAGTGGATGGGTCGCTCCTCTTCCGCGTCCCCTTTGCTCTGTTGGCCGACCGTGGGCGAGCCTCCAGGCCCGTGATATTTTGCTCCTCGAGCATTCAATACGACCGTTCCGCAACGTGCATTATCACCGGATCGGATGGTGGTCACTGGCCATGCCTTGTTCTTCCGGGCGGGAGCGAAGCGTGGCAGGCGGTCTTTATTTGAATGACGAGCGCTTTCCCTGACGGGATAGAACATGGCGGTCC
>JAKIXL010000168.1 GCA_022709105.1 Thermoplasmatota archaeon
CATCTGGTCCTCCGCAATATGCTGATCGCGGGGTCTACCAGGGCCATCCCGAAGATGACCGGGGCGGTCAGCTCTATGGGGAAGAACAGGAAGGAGAAGGTGAGCGCAACGCTGGTCCAGGCGGCAGCGGACATCTGGTCCGACTCGTACGGCCTCAACCCAGGTACCTTGAAGCCAATGAGAAGGCGCGCGAGCTCGAAGGTCATCGTTGCCGCCAGGACCGTCAGGAGGCCTATCTCTTTAGGCGGCCCTCCATACCAGAGGGGGGAGGGCAGGAAGTAATAGACCAGGAACACTGGGGCGCTCAGATGGACTGTCCGTCTGAGGATGGAACTGTGCTCCATGGGCTTTCCATCAACCGCCACTACCGTTTAACCTTATGTGAAGGAGGGACATCATCCCTTAGATGCGAACATAGAGGGGCGAGGGGTGAGCGCCTTCGATGACGGCTCCGAACAACTATCACGTTCTTTCGTCCCTGCGAGAAAAGGCCCATCGTGCTCCTCTACAATTTCAGTCCTTAAGGGAGCAGGAGGAGGGTCGAGAGCCCCCTATGGGCAGGAATTGGAGGAAAGGGAGATGGGCCTTGAAAGACCGGGGCCCAAGGCGCTCCATCCGTCCGAGTTACTTTGAGGGGTTATCGGGACCGGTGGTTGTGGAGGGGGCCGGCGAAGCCGCATGCGAACGGGCCAAAAGGCTTTCCGGACAAAGAAGGCAGCATGTCTTGTAATACGTCCGGTCACAGACCATTGACCGACCATCGCCGGTCCAGCCTGTGGTTCATGGCCAAGGTTATGACGATAAGGGTCCCCAGGACGGCGGCGATGGCGATCGCTGCGGCCCCCAACGAGCGGTCCACGGAGAACGACAGTATGGTCAGTCCCACCTGAGGGACCAGGGAGATGAGGGCGAACCGGAGCAGAACGCCGGGATCGAACAAGTACGAGTTGGGATGAAGCCCGGTAAGATAGGACATGGCCACCACCATATAGGCCGAGGTCACGTATAGCACCGGAAGGGCCAGCCACAACAGCCTGGTCTCATCGTTGATGAACGCCAGAGCCACCACGAAGGCGGTGGATATGCCCGTGGTCAACAGGATGAACATGATGAGCTTGGTGCGGATAAGCCTCGACGGGCTCACCGGCAGCGTCTCATAGTAGTCCACGTTGTCCATGTTGGTCAGCCAGGAATAGAGCATGACCCCGAAGAAGCCGACCATGGATGCGTAGAACACGAGGTTGAACCCCACCGGGACGTTAAGGCCATTGTTGACATACCAGGTGGTGAAGCTAAGGAAGGTCAGGGGAACTATGAAGGTGAACGATATCTTGCCCACCGTTCCGCTCCTTAGCAGGTCCACCGCCTCCTTGGCCAGCAACGGTCGGTAGGAGCGGGCGAAGGCGAACCGGCGAAGGTACGACGGCAGGATGTCCTGCCGCAGGGACCTTCTCTTCACTCCGCCCTCGATCGTATCGGGGACGCACAGGACCGCCAGGACGCTCATGAGCAGTATGGAGGAGATGGACGCAGCGAGATAGTATCCCGCCGCTCCGAGGTCCGATCCGAACGGTGGCAAGGCCATCTGTAGACCGATTGACGGCATGAATGATTCCATGCCATATAGGCCTAGTACGCCGAAGCCGATGAGCACTGAGATCATAGCTCCGATCAAGATGAAAAGAGCGGTACGGCTCCGTGAACCGATGACCGACACGAAAAAGCTTAGCGCGATCCCCAATAGGAAGGAGAGCATCAGAACGATCGATACTGAGAGGACCGCGGACCAACGGTAGTGTACCGCCACTGCGGCGGCCGCTAGCCCTAGGCATGCCGGGCCCAGGACCAGCGCCATGTAGAAGACGATGTCCCTTATGTACATCCCGGTGAAGGTGGCCCGGTAGGACATGGGCAGCAGGGCAGGCATTGCCACCATGTAATTGTACTTCCCCTGCCTTCTTTCCACATAGGTCCTCGCTATGAAGCCCAGGGCCCCTACGCTCATTCCGTAAAGGCATACGCCTGAGTTCAGACCGAGCATGAGGTCCTCAAGGTCCACCGTGCCCTGCAGGTTCCTGAGCGTGAGAGCGGTCACGAAAGATATCATGAACACGAACATGGGCATGGCCAGGAACATTCTGGTCGAGGAGTACGAAGTATGCAGACGATACTCCTCGCGCAGCATCAGTCTAAGCGGTATCATCGTTCACCATGCGCAGGAACAGAGACTCAAGGTCCTCCTTCTCGGTCAGCTCCGCTACACTCCCTGAAGCGACAATCCTCCCGTGGTTGAGGATTATCATCTCCTGGCATAGTCTCTGGGCCATCTCTAGGATGTGAGAGCACAGGAATATGGTGCGCCCCTCGTCCCGCAGTTCCAGGAGATACTCGCGCAGCTTATGCTGATATATTGGGTCCAGGTTCACGAACGGCTCATCCAGGAACAATACCTTTGGCTCGTGCAAGAACGCCGCCGATAGCATCACCTTCTGCCTTGTGCCTTTGGACAGGTCTTTGCATAGCGTACCCCTGGTCCCCTCAAGATCGAAGAACTCGGTCCAACGTTGGATGCGGCCATTGATGTCATCGACCTTCCTGATCTCGGCCACAAAATACAGGAACTCGTAGGCCGTGAGATAACTGGGCGGGGATTCGACCTCGGGGACTATCCCCACTTGCTCGCGCACTCTGATGCCATTGCCCCTGACGTCCATATCCAGCACACGGGCCACGCCCTCCGTGGGCTCGATCTGTCCGGTAAGTACCTTGAGGAGGGTGCTCTTGCCCGCACCGTTGGGTCCGAAGCAGCCGAAGAACGTGCCCTCACGGACCGAGAACGTGACGCCGTCCAGTGCGTTGATGGTTGAGAACCTCTTGCGCAGGTCGCGCACCTCGATGGCGGCCACGGCTTTTCATTCACGAGACATTATTTAACCGCTATGACCTCGTTATCATCGGAAGGCGGGCCCCATTAGATGGGCGTATATATTAACAAATGTATTATGGGTCAATGACCACAGCCACTCAACCCTACAACGCCCCGGTAAAGGTCAGGCCTCTCGGGGTCACGATATTGGCGATACTGAGCGCATTGGGCGGAATAATGGCCATCCTTGGAGGGATGGCCATAATGGGAGTGTCGGCGCTTGCGAGCGAAATTGGTGCCTTGGGAGCGGCCATCGGCGGGATCACGCTCATCATGGGATTGATCCAACTGGTCATCGCCTGGGGACTATGGACCGGCAAAGGCTGGGCCTGGCTCCTGGGGTTGATCTTCGGCGTACTGGGCATCTTGATGGCGCTCGCTAGCATGGTTGGCGGGAACTTCTCCAGCCTGGTAAGCCTGGCGATCAACGCAATAATCGTCTACTACCTGTACACTCCGCCGGTGAAGGCCTTCTTCGGCAGGTAAACACCTTTCGCGCTCCTTTTTATTATCATCGTCACCTCGAGGCCACTTTCTCATTGGAGCCTGGCGCTGATCCGTTTGAATGAGTCTTAGAACGAGGTTGTCTTGTACCGCCTAGAATGGCACATTCGCACTGATATCATGGGGTGGTCCGCCTGAGGAACCGGGAGGATTTTGCTGTCAATATTTATTAAGGTCCGGACTTCGCATACTACCCATCATGACGACCTATGAGCCGCCGCCCTA
>JAKIXL010000169.1:0-3287 GCA_022709105.1 Thermoplasmatota archaeon
CCGAGGGAATGCGCCAGGGGAAAGGACGAGCAGTGTGTGGCAATGCGGTCCGAGTATCATGAAAAACATGGACGTGTCCGGTCCGACGAACCTGATGAGGGAGAGGCGATGATATCAGATTGTTCCGTCCGATCCCTGCCGGACCGTCCCCTTCGACCGGATGGGGCGACGGTGGAATGCATCGGGCACCCTGGAGACAGCCCCCATGGGGCGGAAGCTCCGGGAGGCAAGGTGAGGAAAGAGATCATCCGCATAGAGGGCCTGGTCAAGAAGTATCGCGACAAGGTGGCGGTCGACGGACTGGATCTGACCGTCTACGAGGGCGAGATATTCGGGTTCCTGGGACCGAACGGCGCCGGCAAGACGACGACCGTCAGGGTGATGTCAACCCTTGCCGAGTTCTCGTCCGGCGTGGTCAGGATATGCGGACATGACATTCGCAAGAACCCCCAGCAGGCAAAGGCATGCATGGGAGTGATACAGCAGCAGATCAGCCTTGACAAGGACCTGACGGTTCGAGAGAACATGATCCAGCACGCGATGTTCCATAAGATCCCTCCCGCCGAGAGGAGGAAACGTATCGAAGTGCTCGCCGACTACCTCGGGCTGACGGGCTACATGGACCATATGATCGACACCCTCTCGGGGGGCTGGAAGAAGAGGACGTCCATCGTATGCGCGATGATACATGAGCCCAAGATACTGTTCCTGGATGAGCCTACTGCCGGATTGGACATACAAGCCAGGCGCCTCCTCTGGGACATCATCCGCAAGCTCAACGGCGATGGCACCACCATATTCCTGACGACGCATTACATCGAGGAGGCCGAAGCGCTGTGTGACAGGGTGGGGATCATTAACCACGGCAGGATGATCGCCATCGGAACCCCCGAGGAGCTGTACAGCAAAGTGGGTAAGATCACCGTCGAATATCAGGAGGACGGCGTCAAGACCCAGTACCGGCATTTCCCCGGCCGGAAGGACGCCCATGACTTCATCGCCACGCTGCCCGAGGGCACGACCGTCACAATCAGGAAGGCGAACCTGGAGGATTGCTTCGTCGAGCTGACTGGCGAGACTGTGGGTGGCGCCCGATGATCGACCGCCTCCAGGAGATATACTATGTGGCGTGGGCCGACCTGCAGTTCATGAGGCATAGTTTCCTGAACATATTGGTCATGAGCGTAATGAGCCCGCTCCTGTACCTGGTGGCATTCGGATACGGGATGGGGGCCGGGGTGACGCCCGATGGCATATCCCATATCGCGTTCGTGGTCCCCGGCATAGTGGCGCTTACCACCCTGTCGTCCTCGTTCTCCTCCACCGCCACGCGGATCAATGTCCAGAAATTATTCTACAAGAGCTTTGATGAGATGATGATGAGCCCGTTGAGGCTGTCCTCCATAATCATAGGGAAGGCGACCCTGGGCGTCCTGCGCGGAGCGGTGAGCGCCGGCATCATATTCCTCATAGGGCTGGTCATCACGACGGGCCTGCATGTCACCCCGCTGTTCGTGATCTGTCTGCTGACCTCATGTTTCACGTTCGCGTTCCTGGGCATCATGGCCGCATTGCTGGCCAAAACGCATCAGAGCATCTCCACGTTCAGCAGCATGGTCATCCTGCCCATGACGTTCCTATGCGGCACGTTCTTCTCGGTCGCCTCGTTGCCGGCAGGGCTCCAGGCCATCCTGTACGCGCTGCCGCTGACGCATTCGAGCACGTGCATCAGGGCAGCGGCCCTGGGTCAGGCATTCCCCTGGGCCTCGTTCATCGTGTTGATTTCGTTTGGTGCGGCGTTCTTCGCGATCAACACACATATTCTGAGAAGCAAAAGGACGTGAGCCGGTCAAGAGCGGGAGCGGCGCCACGGCCATTCACGTCGAACAGGACGCCGGCGGAACGCGAGCGGGCGCTCAGCGCCTGGAATGGCCCTTTATGGTCTCCAGCACGCCGTCGAAGGTGGCGTGCTCGGGCATGGCTCCGACCACTATGCCCATGCCCTCGAGCCTTCTCCTGGTGAGAGGGCCCATGGCCGAGACGATCCGGTCGTTCAGCATCCAGATCATTTCCTCCCCGGCCCCCAGCCTTTCCGCCGCCTTGAGGAACGTGGCCGCGGTCATGGCCGAGGAGAACGCGAACGCGTCGATGTTTCCGGAAAGAGCTTCCCTCGCCATCACCTCCAGTTCCTCTCTGTCGGCGCGAGGGACCAGCCAATGTATGGCCATCCCCATCACCGAGGCCCCCGCATCCTGCAGGCCGGCGACCGGTATGCGCTCCCCGTGGTCGGAGCGGAGCAGGAATGCCCTCTTCCCCTCGACCCCCTGAGAAGAGAGGAGCTCCACCAGGTCAGTCGAGGTATACTCGTCAGGCATCATGTCGACCTTGATGCCCTCGGCACGCATGGCCCCGGCGGTGGCCGGGCCGATTGCCTCAAGGGTGTTTCCATTCAGCAAGGAGGCGATGTCCACCCCTCGCCTCTTCGCGAGCGTGAGAGGGGAGGCGAAGTCGGTGGACGAGGTGACGATCACACGCATCGCCCTGCCGAGCGACATCTCCGCGATGAGAACGTCGACCTCGGGAGCGTCATTCGGCACGATGGAGAGCAGCGAGGCGGCGATCGTCTCGAAGCCCGCCTCCCTTGCCATGGCGATCGACCCGTCAGGGCGATCGACCGGGCGCAGGACCGCCAGCCTCATCGCAGGCTCCCCAGGACATCGTGCAGGGAAGCGACGCTTCCCACCACCACGACTGCCGGCGACGCTATGTCCTCTACCCTGCACCGCCGCTCGATCGTAGCCGCCGTCGCCAGGAGCGAACGCTGTTCGGGCCTGGAGCCGTTACGGATGACGGCCACGGGAGTGGTGGGTGCCAGACCTCCGTCCATCAGCCGCTCCATATTCTGGCCCAGCCGGGACATTCCCATCAGTATCACGATTGTGCCGCCGAGCCCGGCCAGCCCGCTCCAGTCGATCTTCTCCTCCTTTCCGGCCCTCTCGTGGCCAGTGACGAAGGATGTGTGGTCGCGGTGCGTGATCGGGATCCCGGCCAGCGCCGGGGCGAAGATGCCGGAGGACAGCTCGGGATCACATGCACCTTCGCGCCGGCACGGCGGAGCTCCTCCGCCTCCTCGCCCCCGCGGCCGAACATGAACGGGTCCCCGCCCTTCAGCCGAACGACCTTTTTACCCTCACGGGCCTTGGCCACGATCATCTCGTTTATGCCTTGCTGGCTGACCTTGTGGAAACCGGCCCGTTTGCCCACGTCGATGAGCTCGATGTCCTTGC
>JAKIXL010000169.1:3297-3566 GCA_022709105.1 Thermoplasmatota archaeon
ACGACGTCCCCCGACTTTTGGGCCTCCAGGCCGGCGACGGTGATCAGTCCTGGATCCCCCGACTTGGTGCCCACCAGGTACACGACGCCGCTCATCTCCCGGCCTCCGAGGTCATGTCCAGGGCTCTGGCGAACTCGTCCAGTCCCCTTCTCAGGTCGTTCATGGCGATCCTGCGCTCGGCGCGCGCCTCGCCGCTGCGCGATAGATGGAATCCCTTGATCCTCAAGTATTCCCCTTCCCTTCGGCCCCATATGACTATCGGCTCGGAG
>JAKIXL010000016.1:0-290 GCA_022709105.1 Thermoplasmatota archaeon
TCTCGTCGATCCATGCCTGGTCCAGGTCGTAGCCCCAGACGGTGGAGAAGACGATGACTCCGCAGACGTTCTTCTGCTGGAACAGGTACTCCTTGACCACCACCGGGGAGCTGGACAGCGTCAGCAGTTGGCACTGCTCGAAGTGTCCGCCCACCTCGGTCATGGGGTACGAGGTAAAGTTCTCGAAGATGGTGGCGAAATCGGCCTTGGCGTGAGCGACGGACGAATAGGTCATGATCTGGCAGGAGACCTCGGCCAGCAGGCCCCAGTTCAGGCGGGCGTCCTCGGCC
>JAKIXL010000016.1:300-18277 GCA_022709105.1 Thermoplasmatota archaeon
GTCGGGGAGGCGGTGACGGAGACCGCCGTCCCGTTCGGCGACGGCGAGAACAGGAAGCCCAGCTTCTTCTTGGCGTTGCGGTTCCAGCCCTTCATGGTCTTATGCGAGCCGTGGACCGCTTCGATGCTCGTCGGCCGGACCCCGACGACCTTCCTTGCCTCCTCCTTGGTCAACCATCCCATGACCTTGTCGTAGACCTCGTCCGCCTGCTCGCCCCTGAACTCGTGTGTGTACTGAAAACTGATCGCCAACCGACCACCTGGATGCGGACATCGTTACACGGATATATTGACGTCTCGATAAATCTACTTCGATGGAACGCCCGCGGCGGCGGTGAGGCCACGGGCCCCGGGAACGGAGACGGTGCGCGAGGGGGCGGCGAGCCCCGCTCTACCGCCACCTATTATTAGTGAAAAGGAGCATCCTGGCCTCGGTGTCATTCCAATGAGCTACTCTTCGCGCGTGCGCGATATCCTGGACCGGGCCGGCGCGGCCGAGGGCGACACGCTCCTGGTGCGGAGCGAGGGCCGCGACAGCACCGGGGTCCTCATGCCCCATCACGAGTTCAGCCATCCCGACGTCGTCGTCCTCAAGCTGAAGAGCGGTTACAACGTCGGCGTTATGGTAACTCATACGTCCGAGCTCACGGTCGTCAACAAGACCGAGGCGCGTGAGAAGCACCCCAAGGCTGCCGCCAACGGCAAGGGGAAGAAAAAGGTCGCCGTGCTCGGAACCGGCGGGACGATAGCCTCATACGTCGACTACCGCACCGGAGCGGTGCACCCGGCGCTGTCGGCCGGGGACCTGGTCGCAACGGTGCCGGAGATCGCCGACGTCTGCGACGTGCGAGCCGAGGTGTTGTTCTCCATCTTCTCGGAGAACATGAACGTGGAACACTGGCGGCGCATCGCCGAGGCCGCCGCGGACCGCATCAACGGCGGCGCCGAGGGGTGCATCATACCGCACGGCACGGACACCATGGGCTACACCTCCGCCGCGCTATCGTTCATGCTCGACAACCTGACGAGGCCAGTCGTCCTGGTCGGCGCGCAGCGCTCCTCGGACCGACCGTCCTCGGACGCTTACACCAACCTGCTGTCGGCCGCGAGGTTCATAGTGGACACCGACGCCGCTGAGGTCGTGGTCCTCATGCACGAGACCTCCTCGGACACCACCGCCGCGGTGCATCGCGGAACGAAAGTTAGAAAGATGCACACCTCCCGCCGTGATGCGTTCCAGAGCGTCAACGCCTCTCCGATCGCCCGCGTCGATTTCGAGGGCGGCATCGAGTTCCTCGGCCCTTACCGCCAGCGTTCGGAAGGCAAGGTCGTGGCGCGCACCGAGATGGAGCGCAACGTCGCTCTGCTGCACTTCTACCCAGGCATGAGCCTCTCGACCTTCGAACGCGTCCTCAACGACAGCCGGGGAGTGGTCTTCGCCGGCACCGGCCTGGGGCACGTTTCCTCAGACATGGTGAAGGCCATCGCGAAGGCCGTCAACGACGGCACAACGGTAGTGATGACCTCGCAGTGCCTTAACGGGACGGTGAACTTGAACGTGTACGACAACGGCCGCGACCTCGTGACCGCGGGCGTGATCCCGGGCGGGGACATGCTGCCCGAGACCGCGTACATCAAGCTGATGTGGGTGCTGGGGCAGACCGATGACAAGAACGAGGTACGGAAGATGATGATCACGAACCTCCGCGGCGAGCTGAGCGAGAGGAGGGACATCGCGTGAGCGAGCACGAGCTGACCTGCGGCCTGGAGATCCACCAGCAGCTGGACACCAGGAAGCTGTTCTGCGACTGCCGAACGGTGCTGGTGGACGAGGAAGGAAGCAACTTCCTGCGCCGCCTGCGGCCGACGCAGTCCGAGCTTGGCGAGATCGACCGTGCCGCCCTGGTGCAGGCCGAGAAGAAGCTGCGCTTTAGATACCAGGCCCCCCCGGACTCGTCCTGCCTCGTGGACGCGGACGAGGAGCCGCCGCACGCCGCGAACGCGGACGCTATGGACATCGTGCTCACCTTCGCCGCCATGCTCGACGCCCGCCCGGTGGACGAGGTCCACTTCATGCGCAAGCTGGTGGTCGACGGCTCGAACACGACAGGCTTCCAGCGCACCGCCATGATCGCCATGGACGGCAAGCTGGAGGTCAACGGCCGGATGATCTCCGTCCCCACCTTCTGCCTGGAGGAGGACGCCGCCAGGAAGGTCGACGCCAAGGCCGGGGAGGTCACCTACCGCCTCGACAGGCTGGGCATCCCGCTCATCGAGGTCGCGACCGGACCGGAGCTGCACACCCCCGAGGAGGTGAAGGAAGCGGCGCAGCGCCTCGGATCGATGATGCGCGCCACCCGGAGGGTCAAGAGGGGCATCGGGACGATCCGCGAGGACGTCAACATATCCATCCCCGGCGGCGCCAGGGTCGAGATCAAGGGCGTTCAGGAACTTCGGCTGCTACCGCTGTACGTGGAGAAGGAAGTGGAGCGACAGCGCTCGCTGCTGCGCATCCGCGACATCCTGAGGGAGAGGGACGTGACGAGGAAGGACGCGGAGATCAGGGACCTCTCGGAGTTCTTCGCCCCCTGCCCATCCAAGGTCATCGCCGGCGCGCTGAAGAAGGGGGGCAAGGCGCTCGGAGCGGCCCTCCCAGGCTTCGCCGGACTGCTCCGCTCTCCGGACGCCAAGCTGCGCCTGGGCGCGGAGATGGCGCAGTACGCCAGGGCCAAGGGCGTGGCGGGGATCTTCCACTCTGACGAGCTGCCGGCCTACGGCATCGACCAGGGCTACGTGGACAAGCTCCGCGAGCTCATGGAACTAGGCCCGCAGGACGCCTTCGTGCTGTGCGCCGACGAGCCCCGGAGGGCCGAGGCCGCCCTGCGCGCCGCCATCGGGAGAGCGTACGACGCGCTGGGTGGCGTGCCCGAGGAGACGAGGGACCCGCTGCCCGACGGCGCTTCCGCGTACTCGCGTCCGCTCCCCGGCGCGGCAAGGATGTACCCCGAGACGGACGTGCCGCCGATCACCGTCGGCGCGGAGCGCATGCAGCGCATCCGGGAGAACCTGCCGGAGCTGACCGACGTTCGCATAGCGCGCATCGCGTCGGAGTACGGCATCCATGGTCAGCAGGCCAGGCAGCTTGTCCATGACGGCTGGGACGACCTGTTCGAGGAGGTGGCGAAGAGCAAGGAGCTGGCCGGCGCCGCAGCGAGGACGCTGCTGTCGACCCTCCCGGAGCTGGAGCGCCAGGGGGTGGACATGAGCAAGCTGGACGAGGAGGCGCTGCGCGAGGTCTTCTCCGCCCTTTCGGCCGGAAGGTTCGCCAAGGAGGCGGTGCCCGACATCCTCGCTCTCAGGGCCAGGGGGAAGAGCGTGGACCAGGCAGTAAAAGAGCTGGGGATATCCATGGTCTCCTCGGACGAGGCCACGGCGATCGTGGCCAGGGTGGTGAATGAGAGGGAAACCTTCGTCCGCGAGAAGGGCAAGGGCGCCGTCGGCCCGCTCATGGGCGTGGTCATGTCCGAGCTGAAGGGAAAGCTGGACGGGAAGGCCGCGAGCGAGCTGCTCAGGAAGGAGATAGAGAGGCTGCTCTCCACCTGAGGGCTGGCCGCCCCCGCCCTTTTCTCAAGCCTCCTGCCGCGGGCCGCCGCGGTGGTCCCAAACGTTCTTGAACGGCTCGCTGACGTTCCTTAAACGTCCGCCTGACCGAGCTCAGGGGACAGGAAGGCGTGATGCTGTGACAAGAGACGTGGCAACGACACCGGCGTACCCGGCCGGCGCCGCCCACTCTTCCTGGCCGTTCATACTGGCCGTGATCGGGGGGGTGCTGGTGCTGATCGAGGGGATAATCATCGCCGTGGCCGGGCCGCTGGTCATGGTGACCGGCGGGGACCTCGGCCTGGGAGTCCTGATCTTCGGCATGGCGGTCATAATCCTCGGGCTGGTGATGTTGTGGCTGGCGCTCGGCCTTAGGCAGAACCCGGCGAGGCACGTGGCGTTCGGCGCGGGACTGATCATCGTGTCCGTCATCGCCCTGGTCCTCGCGGGGGGCGGGTTCGTCATCGGCTCGATCATGGGGATCATCGGAGGCGCATGGGCGATCATGGGGGCGTGAGGTCAGCGCGACCACGGACGGCAGGGCACAAGCTCCTCCACCCAGAGATCCTCGAAGAAGTACCTCCGGGAACCGAGGCGGCGCCTGGAGAACCCTTCCAGCGCGCCATCAAGGGCCCCCCTGGCCATCTCCGAGGAGAGCAGGAGGACGATCCTGCCGTCCGGGCTGAGGTGCCCTCTCGCTCCGGCGAGGAAGGGGATGAGCACGTCCACGCCCTCCTTTCCGCCGGCCCAAGCCTTCTCCAGCAGGCCCTCCTCCTCCACCGAGAGGTAGGGCGGGTTGAACACGATGAGGTCGAAGCATCCTGGCACGTTGGCGAACAGGTCGCTCTCCACCACCTGGCCCGGCAGGCCGTTCCTGCGCAGGTTCGCCCGGGTGCACTCCGCCGCCTTCGGGTTGACGTCCGCGGCGGTGAGATCTGCCCCGCCCGCCGCCAGGTGGCAGGAGATCAGTCCGGTCCCGCATCCCATCTCCAGGACGCGCTCCCCCGGGACGGTGTCCAGGACGTCCAGCAGCAGGAAGGTATCTTCTGAGGGAGGGTAAACCTCCCCGCACTCCCGGATGTCGATGTCCATTCGGTACTTCACTTCGCTCTCCGCTCACCGGGACGGGCTGCCTCGACATAAATATGAGCGAACGAGGCGCGGGCCGGAACTTAGCATCGAAACGGTCTTATCCGCGACAGCTATACGCCGTCCCCGTGGAGCCCGCGTCCCTGCTGGTCATCGTCATCATAGCCGCCACTCTAGGCTTGGCCTTCCTGAAGCGGTTCGAACTTACCCCCCTTCTGGTGCTGGGCAACCTGGCCATCTTCTTCGTGATGCTGTTCACGGACCAGTGGGCGGTGTTCCGGGACCTGGCGTTCCAGCCGGTCGACCTGCAGAACGGGACCGCGTTGTACACGCTGTTCACCAGCATGTTCGTGCACTACAACTTCGCGCACGTCATCGGCAACATGCTGTTCCTGTTCTTCCTGGGCTCGCCCCTCGAGTCCCGCATAGGGAAGCGGAGGTTCGCGGCGGTGTACTTCTCCGCGGGCATCCTCGGCTCGCTCCTGGCGGCGCTTTACTTCATCCTGATCAACGGCGACCTGAGCATCCTGATGCTGGGAGCGTCGGGCGCGATCTCCGGGGCGGTGGGAACGCTCCTCGTTCTATACCCCAGGGACGAGATCCCCATGTTCCTCGGGCCGCTGTTCCTGCCCCGGGTACCGGTGTGGCTGGCGGCGTTCAGCTGGTTCATCCTCGACGTGCTGCTGGTCTTCATGACCTCTCCCAGCGTGTCGTGGCAGGCTCACCTGGGCGGGTTCATGGCAGGAATGGCCGCCGGCCTGCTGCTCGGCCGCCGGGCGGAGGAGGCCAGGATCAGGGAGGAAGCTCCCCGCGACTACTCCAAGCTGGAGGCGCTGGCGACGACCCCGCAGCTGAGGAGCGCCCTGGACCGCATAAGGGACGAGGGGCACTCCGACGTTCGCAAGGTATGGCTCGAGTACTTCGCCGAGCACGCGACCTGCCCGCAGTGCGGGGGAAAGATGAAGTACAGAAAGGACCGCTTCGTGTGCCAATGCGGGAAGGAGGTCGAGATATGGTGATGTCCGTGGAGGTGGTCTGCGAGGGCTACCTCCTCCGGGAGAACGGGGTGCTCCGGGAGGCGCATTCGACCTCCTCGCTCATCGTCGGCGGCTCGCACAACGTCCTCGTTGACACCTCGTCCCGACACCTGCGCGACCACCTGATCTCGGGCCTCAGGTCCCGCAACCTCGGACCGCAGGACATCGACATGCTGGTGTGCACTCACCTCCACTCCGATCACGTAGGCAACAATGACCTGTTCCCCAATGCCATCTGGTACGCCCGGGCGGAGGAGGGGCCGGGACCGTTCTACCGCAGTATCAGGAGCGAGCTGGAGCTCATCCCCGGGGTGCAGCTGATCCATACTCCGGGGCACACCAGGGGCTCCATGAGCGTGGTGGTCGACACTCCCGCGGGACGATACGTCATCGCCGGGGACGCCTTCCCGACCAAGGACAACTTTGACAAGTGGGTCGCCCCGGGGATCAATTACGACGAGACCGCGGCGATCAAGAGCATGAAGCGCATCGCCTGCTCCGCGGACCTTATCGTCCCGGGGCATGGAGCGCCCTTCCCGGTCGAGCTCAACGGCCGGCAGCGATAGTTATATTCTACCGTACGGTACATGGTTCGAGTTGGATCAAGATGACCGTACCTAACGCGCTCTATCTGGACTGTCCCTCCTGCGGCGAGCACGCCGTCCACGAGGTCCTGAAGGGAAAGATAAGCAAGAAGCAGGACAGCATGGAAGCGACGGTAAAGTGCCAGGAGTGCGGGCATACCTACTCCACGGTGGTCCGCGAGCCCGAGGTCCTGAAGGTCCCCATAATCGTCTCCGAGCAGGGCAGGTCCAAGAAGGAGGAGATCGAGCTGGAGGCCGGTGAGATGCTGAGCCTCAACGACGAGCTGTACCTCGGGGAGACACATCTCCTGGTCACCGGAATCGAGTGCGGCGCGAGGCGCGTGGAGAAATGCGACACCAGAGAGGTCAGCACCATCTGGGCCAAGAAGTTCGACAAGGTGATCGTGAAGATCTCGATCAACAAGCACACGAGGACGATACCGACACAGCTGGAGGCCATGCCCGACGAGGAGTTCTACGTCGGGGACATGATGACCGTGGGCAAGGAGAAGGTGGTCATCCACAACATCAGGTCCAGGGAGGGCACGGTGCGCCGCGGGGGGGTGCCGGCGCGGGACATCGTGAGGATCTACACCAAGGCGGTGCGGACCACGAGCTACTGAGGCGGGAATGTACGAGCGCGAGCGGAAGGAACTGGTGATAAGGCTTCGGAACAGAGGCTACGTGACCAGCGACGCCGTCCTGGAGGCAATGGGGCGCGTGCCCCGCCACGAGTTCCTCCCCGGGACGATGGGCCCCCTCGCGTACGAGGACACTCCCTTGCCGATCGGACAGGGGCAGACGATATCCGCGCCCCACATGGTGGGGATGATGCTCGAGGCCCTGGACATCAGGCCGGGGATGAAGGTGCTGGAGATCGGGACCGGCTCGGGATACCACGCCGCGCTGGTGGCCGAGCTCGTCCGCCCCGGCGGGAAGGTGTTCACCGTGGAGAGGATCGAGGATCTCGGCCTGAGGGCCAGGGCGACGCTGGAGCGCCTCGGGTACGGGGACGTTCTCGAGGTGGTGATCTCCGACGGCACCAACGGGCTGCCGGAGCACGCGCCGTACGAGCGCATCTTCGTGGCCGCCGCGGGGCCCGGCGTCCCCCAACCGCTCAAGGAGCAGCTGGCCGACGGAGGGATGCTCATGATCCCGGTCGGAGGGAGGGCGGTCCAGGACCTGGTGCTGATAACGAGATCGGGCGACAGGTTCGCCGAGAGGTCGATGGGCTCCGTGGTCTTCGTCCCTCTCATCGGAGAGCACGGCTACAGGGAGTGACCAAGGATCGGCCCGAGAACATCGCGAAGGTCCTTGGAGCGCAGCACCACGTCCGCGCTCCTCTCCACCGCCTCGTCGATGGGATTGAAGGCGATGGACAGCCCGGAGGCGGAGAACATGGACACGTCGACGAAGCTGTTGCCTATGGCCACCGTCCTCTCGGCGGGCACGCCGTACTTCTGCTGGAACCTCTCCAGGGCGAGGCGCTTGTTGGTAAGCTCGACCCTCAGCACCCCCTCGCCGGTGAGGCGGCCGCGCTCGTCGCAGGCCAGGGAGTTCGCGATGTGGTCATCGAACCCGTTGGCCTCGGCGATGCGCCGGGCGGCCATGTCCAGACCCCCGCTGACGATCACGCAGCGGATGCCGTTGGAGCGGAGCGCGGACACCGTTTCCCCGATGCCCCGAATGACCGGTACCGGCCTCAGGATCTCGTCGATGTCCTGGAGGCACAGATCGTTGCGGATGGCGAGCCACTTCTCGATGTCCCTGCGCATGAACTCCCGGTCATCGATGCGCCCCTCGATGTACGCCACGAGCGACGCCTCGTTGTCGACCTTGAAGTGCTCATGCACCCAGGTCCAGGAACTGGAGTGGTCGACCAGCACTCCGTCCATGTCGAACGCCACCAGCCCGTAAGCGGGTTCCATGGCCTAGGTTACAATCAAAAGGTTATTAATGCCCTTCGGGCATGGATTCGGCGTGATCGTGATACTGGGCGTCGGGCACGTCTTCGATATCTCAAGGCAGGTGGCGGGGATAATCGAGAACGAGCGCCCCGACGCCGTGGGCGTGGAGCTGGACCCCGGCCGCTACCAGGCCCTTCTGAGCCCTGGCGGACGCTCGGACGCCCGCCTCACCTACAAGCTGCTGGCCAAGATGCAGAGGCGGATCGCCAACAAGTACGGCGGAGAGGTCGGCGCGGAGATGCTGGCCGCCACCAAGGCGGCGCAGGATATAGGGGCGGAGGTCCTGTTCATCGATACCGACGCCGGGCAGATGTTCCACCGCCTGGGGGCTGAGATGCCTCTCCGGGAGAAGGTAAAGCTGGGGCTTTCCGCCGTGACGTCTCTGTTCATCGGCCGCAAGACCGTGGAGCGGGAGCTGGACAACTTGCAGGACAACGAGGAGCGGTACATGGAGGAGATGGCCGAGCAGTTCCCCACCCTGAAGAGGGTCCTGGTCGACGAGCGCAACGCCATCATGGCCAAGCGCATCGACCATGCCGCGTCGCGCTATCCCACCGTTCTGGCGGTGGTCGGAGACGGGCACGTCGAGGGCATCGTCCGTCTGCTGGAGCGCGATGATGTCCGAGTGTACCGCCTAAAGGACATCCGCGGCGAGGGGAAGCCAAGCTCCGGCCGGCCGGTGCAGTCCAACGCCCAGGTTAGCTTCCACTTCGAGATGATGATGCGATAGCATCCTTTTTACATCGCCTAGGCATTGTGGTCTCGTGCGCGTCACCCTGCTTTCCTATACCAAGGACGCCGAGAAGTTGTGTGCCTCCGCCGCGCACTCCTGCTATTCGAGAAAGGGCGCGAGCGAGCTCATGGAGGAATGGGACGAGGCCAAGGGCAAGAGATGGCTGGGGAACCCGCTGTCGAGCGGCCACCACTCGGTGATCGAGCACGCCTCCTACACTTTCTCCATCGAGGGCTTGTCCAGGGCCGCCAGTCATCAACTGGTCAGACACAGGATCGCGTCCTACTCTCAGACCTCCCAGCGGTACGTGAGCATGAAGGACGCCGAGTACGTGACGCCCGCGTCCATCGCCGCTGACCCTGATCTCGAGAAGCGCTACCGGGATCTGATGGACCGCATCTGGGAGGAGTACGGCCTCCTGTCGAAGAAGGTGCCAGCGGAGGACGCTCGCTACGTGCTGCCGAACGCCTGCACCACCAACATCACCGTTACCATGAACGCCCGGGAGCTGTGGCACTTCTTCGAGTTGCGCACGTGCCGTCGCGCCCAAACCGAGATACGCGAGGTCGCCGACGAGATGCTCCGCCTCGCCCGCGAAGCGTCGCCGTTCATCTTCAGGAACGCGGGGCCGCCGTGCATCTCCAGGGGCAGATGCCCGGAGGGAAAGATGTCCTGCGGCAAGCCCCGCACCGAGCTGAGGCAGCCCTAGCGCCTCCTACCGTGGTTGTCAAGAGCTTGCGCCGAGGCGTACAGCGCCACCGGCAGCATGGTGACGGAAGCGATCGAGGCCACGAGCAGGACGACGCTGTTCACCGGCATGTACGGGGGCGCGGTGCCGGTGAGCCACAGCCTGACGGTCCCTATCCACGGGACCTCGCCCACCACCTTTCCGATGACCCACTCCCACTTGATCGGTTCGCGCACCAGGCTGCCCTGGTCGACGACCCCGAACCTTTCACCATCGGCCTCCTTCCAGTTGTTGTCCCCCATGGTCATCAGCCCGCCGTGGGGGGCGTCCCCCATCGTCCGGAGGATCCCGCCCAGATCGATGCACACCGTGACGTTCGCGTGGCCGATGCCGTACAGGTCGACCCATCCCGTCAGGCCCCGCCATTCCCGGCCTCCGTCCGGCACCGACCATGCCTGTCCCGGCAGGTCGGCCAGCTCAGGCATGTCGAACCCGCCCGCGGTGGAGTTGTACTCCACCACGCACAAGGCGCGATGGACGATCGGCACGTCCTCGCCGGGAGGCTGAAATATCACCACGTCCCCGCGATCGCCGAAGCTCCAGTAGCCGTCCCGCATCGAGCCCAGATAGGTCCTCAACGAGGACCCGTTCTGGCGGCTGTTGACCACGATGACGTCCCCGGTGTCGATGATGCCGATGGCCGAGACATTGTCATCATGCTGCATGCTTCTGGATTCTACCACCATGAACGGGGGCCAGGCGCCCATGAGAACAACCAGGACCCCTATCGACAACATGAACGCCAGATATCCGCAGGCGATGGCCAGCATCGGCCGGTGCAGCCCAATGCAAAGCTCTTTCCAGAAGGACATTGGCGAACCATTGGGAGCGTTCGGAAGATAAATCCTGACTGTCGGCACGGCGGAGGACGCGCCCACATGCCGGAAAAAGCGTTATATACGGTCTCGGCTTAACCCGGTTGTTACTCATAGGTGACTTTCATGGGAAACATCCGTCCTACCTACATCAAGAGGATCGCCCTCGAGCTCGTTCAGAAGTATCCCACGGTCTTCAACGACGACTTCGAGAACAACAAGGAGCTTGTATCCAAGCTCACCAACGTTGACAGCGTCATGATGCGCAACCGCATCGCCGGCTACGTCACCACCTACTGGCAGAACATGGAGCACTAAGCTCCGAACCTTGTGAACTCCTTCGGTACGAAACGATCACCGTTCCGCCATCGCCCGTTCCGGGTGTTGGCCGCCCCTTCCTGCCGATGCCCCCACACGTTCGGGCGCTGAAGCTCGATACTTTTTTCTAGCGACAAGTTCTGGCCGGGCGCATGGCCTACGCCCTGGAGGTCTCCGCACTGTCCCGCGCCTTCACAGGGAAGCAGACCGTGGTCGCCCTGGAGAACGTCGACCTCAAGGTCAAGGAGGGCGAGCTGTTCGGGCTCCTGGGGCCCAATGGAGCGGGGAAGACCACCCTCATCAAGATTCTGTCGACGCTTCTGCTCCCGACCAGCGGCACCGCCAAGGTGCTGGGGTACGACGTGGACGGGGAAGCCTCGAAGATAAGGCCGCTGATCAACATGGTGTCCGGAGGGGAGACATCGGGATACGGCCTTCTAACCGTCCGTGAGAACCTGTGGATGTTCTCCCAGTTCTACGGCGTCCCCGGCAGCGTGGCCAGGGAGAGGATCGACGGCCTGTTGAAGGCCTTCGGGCTGGAGGACAAGGCCAACGCCAAGGTGAGGACGATATCCACCGGCCAGCGGCAGAGGATGAACATAATCCGGGGTTTTGTCACCGATCCCAAGCTGATCTTCCTGGACGAGCCGACGCTGGGCCTAGATGTCACCACCAGCCGGACCATCCGGGAGTACATCCGGGACTGGGTGAGGGCGCGGGACGACCGGACGCTGCTGCTCACCACACACTATATGCGGGAAGCGGAGGAGCTGTGCGATCGCGTGGCCATAATCGACCGGGGGACCATCCTGGCCTGCGGCCCTCCGGCCGAGTTGAAGAGAAGGATGAACCACGCCTCGACCTTCGTGATGGACACCACTTCTTTCGATCCAGCCCCGCTGTCGGCGGTCCGAGGGGTCAAAGGGGTCAGCGCCGATGAGATCGAGAGCGGGAAACGCGTGCGCCTGGTGCTGGAGGACGAGTCGGCGATATCCGACGTCATCTCCGCGGTCGTCTCCCGCGGCGGAAGGATAGTCTCCCTCAATAAGGTCGAGGCCACACTGGAGGACGCGTTCATCGAGATGGTAGGGAGAGGATTGGGATAGTGGAGATGCCCCTGAACCTGAGAGCAGCCGTCGGGCGGGCGTACCCCCGGGTCATCGGCGCCCTCCGGGAGCCGTCCTGGACCTTCTTCGACGTCCTCCTTCCGCTCTTGGGCATCGCCGCCTACATCTACTACTACCGGGCTCTGGGAGCCGCCTCGTCCTTCGAGGGGTTCGTGGTCCTCGGCGGGGCGATGACCGCCTTCTGGCTCAATGTGCTGTGGGGAATGGCCTCCCAGTTCTACTGGGAGAAGGAGATCGGCAACCTGCAGCTGTTCCTGGTCTCGCCGATGTCCCGCATGGCGCTCCTCGCGGGCATGGCCCTGGGGGGCATGTTCTCCGCCGGGGTGCGAGCGCTGTCCACCCTGTTCTTAGGCCTCATCATCTTCGACGTGCACATGACCGTGGAAGAACCCCTGTTCCTAGCGGCGGTGTTCCTCGTGACGCTCATCGCCATCTACGGCATGGGCATGATGTTCGCCTCGCTGTTCATGCTCTACGGCCGCGACGCATGGAACATCTCCAACCTGCTGCAGGAACCCATCTACCTGGTCTCGGGGTTCTACTTCCCGGTGCGCGCCCTCGGCCCCTGGGTGAGCGCGGCCGCGTCCATAATACCTATCACCCTGGGCCTCGACGCGATGCGCCAGCTTTTGTTCGGCGAGCAGGCCCTCGGCCTTCTGCCGGTGGCCACAGAGCTGGTGATATTGTGCGTGCTGGCCGTGGCCTTCCTGGTGCTGGCCCGCTACGCCCTGAGGTACATGGAACGATTGGGGCGCAAAGAGGGGAGGCTGACCCTGAGATGGCAGTGAGCGCGCACCTGAGGACCTTCCGCCACGCCGCCTGGCTTGGCTGGCAGATGGAGTCCAACTGGACCCGGCCATGGCTGTTCATGATATATTCCATAGCCCGCCCCATCGCCGCCACGCTCATCCTGGTGGTGATGTTCCTTGTGGTGAAGCAAGGCGTGGCCAACGATCCGGCCATGTTCGCCTTCACCTACCTCGGCTCGGTGTTCTTCATGTTCGTCGCGCAGGTGATGATGGGCGCTACCATGGTGATAATGGAGGACCGCGAGCACTATCAGACGCTGAAGCAGTTGTACATCGCGCCGATCTCCATCCGGGTGTACATCATCGGGAGGGCGATGAGCAAGCTCCTCCTGACCTCGGTGTCGGTGGTGATCTCCATCGCCTTCGGCATTCTGGTGCTCGGGCTGCCGCTTGACCTCGGGACGGTGGACTGGCCGCTCTTCGCCGCGGCCATGGCTCTAGGGATATCGTGCATACTGGCGATAGGCATCGCCCTCGCCGGGATCACCTTCCTGACGGCGAAGCACAGCTCCGGCATCAACGAGGGCATCGGCGGGGCGTTCTACCTGCTGTGCGGCACGCTGTTCCCCCTGACTGTGCTGCCGTCCTGGGCGCAGGCGGTCGGCATGGCCATACCGCTCACCTACTGGCTGGAGCTGGTCCGCCGCTCGCTGTATCCAGGCAGCGCGATGGAGGCCATCAGCGGCCTGGGGGCCCTCGGTTCGGGGACCATCATGCTCTACCTGGTCGTCTCCACCCTTGCGTTCCTGGCCGCGTCCACGCTGATCTTCCGCTACGCCGACCGACGGGCCCGCCGAGCCGGCAAGGTGGATATGACCACGAGCTACTGACTAGCGGTACGCCTCGCGCGCGCACTGACATCGCTCCGGCGGCAGGCCGCAGCTGAAGCACCGGGGTCCGAGCTCGAGCATGGGTCCAGCCTCTACTGAGGGGCACGCGGCGTCCTTCATGCCGTTGTACTCATCGGAGAGGCCGCTCATGACCGACTCGAAGCACAGGGCGCACATGCACGGCGCTCCTCTGGGCCTCTCGCGGTTGCCCATGCGCACGTGCATCACGCCCTTGCCGATGTCCCCGGAACAGCGGGAGCACCGGCGCTTTCTGGACGCCAGCTCGATCCAGATGCAAAAATCCTTGTCCATTTTCCCATCCGCCGGGGAAGGACGCCGCTCGCACTTAAGGACGTTGCGACCTGATTATGCGAGATGAAATTGAGGGGCTAGCAATCCAAGCAGTGGCCGTCAATGCAAAAAGAATTAAAGGGGGAACTATTACAGGGGGAATGCCCGAGTGGGGTAGCTTGGATATCCTAAGAGATTGCGGATCTTTAGACCCGGGTTCGAATCCCGGCTCGGGCGCATATCCCCCACTCTTCTCCTGATCCCGTCCTCAGTTCTCGTCCAGTCTCTCCGGCTCTTCCTCGATGCCCTCTGTGCTGGCGATCTCGACCTCGCCGGGCGGCAGTATTCGAGCGATCTCCTCCTCCGGCACGTCGAACATCCGGGCCAGGGCGGCCGATGCCTTGGTCTTTACCTTCTTGCCCGGCTCGATGACGACATACCTGGAGGACATCGCCTGCACCGCGCCCAGCGGTCCGCACATGATCTTGCGCTCGCCCTCGTAGGCGATCTCGCCGACCGCCAGCATCAGCGGCAGGTGGTACTCGTAATTGCGCTTCCCTCGAATGACGAAGGCGCCGCGGGGCACGAACTCTCCGGCCTGGGCCATCTTGCTCACTTGGTCAGGCAACACCCAGTACGCGGTTCCCTCGGACGCCCCGGCCATCCAAGCTTTCGAATGAGCCAGCGCGAAGGTGCACGCCTCGACCATCTCCTCCTCGCTCGCGCTTGCCCCGTTGAACACCACCACGCTGGGCGCGCCGTGGACGTCGGCGTGGGCGAACCGCTCCGTGGTCTTCAGATGCTTCTTGACCAACTGGTCGTTGCTGTGCGCGTCCCGGCCGGCCAGCACCAGATGCCCGCCGGAGGTGACGAACCACTTATACCGCTCGAACCAGAACTCCTTGGTCTTGCGTGCGACATGCTTCTCCCGCTTCTTCCGCGACTCACCCTCCTTGACCTTCTGGGAGAGCCGCTTCTCCGTCTCTGCGAGCGCCTGCTGCGCGCCCTGCATCTTCTCCTTAGCCTCCTTCCCGCGCTGGTACAGCGCGTTGGCGTTGCCCTCTACGCCCAGCGTGTAGTCCAGCGTAACATCCTTCCCGGCGATGAGCGCGACCACTCGGTGCTCCTGGGGATCGACCTTGCTGATGCCGGGGATGGCGGAGAGCGCCTCCCTGGTACGCTCCCAGTTCAGGCCCTCGGCCTTGGCCTTGAGCGTCTTAAGCAGCGCCTCGGTGACCAGATAGTCGGAGTAGATGGCCTCCGCCTGCTCCGCGTATCCCCGCGCTTCCGCCAGCTGCGCCTCGATGGCCGCCCTCTGCTGGGCCAGCTGCCTCTGCAGACGCTGGACCTCCGGGTCGTCCTTCTCCCCTTCTTCCGGCACGCGCTCCTGTACATAGCGATGAATGGCGTCCGAGAAGGTGGGATGCTCCCGCGCCTCTCGGTCGGCGTACTGGATCAGGGGCACCGGAGTGACATCGATGGGCTTGCCGTTCTCCAGTATCTCCCTCGCTCTGGGTGCTCCGGCGGCCTCCTTGAGCAGCAGCGTCAGCGCCTCGTAGAGCTTGCCTATCTCCTCCGGCGCGAGGGACTTGGCCTTGCGGTCCTTCTCCACCCCAGCGCGGATGCACACCTCCTCGGCGTACTGCCCCCCGATGTTGATGGTCGTGGCCAGCGTGCGGACGGCGTCCGACGTCGATCCCAGGACCGCCTTGCGGAACGATCCCTCGTCCATGTCCAGCGGGTTGAACCTCGACGGCGGGAACGAGTACTCGAGGCCGGGGCGGACCTCGCGGTGTCGCCACTTGCGCGAGTGCACCGAGTTGAGGATCTTGCCGCCCGAGACCAGAACCAGGTTCCCGTCGCCGAAGAGCTCGATCACCAGCTGGTATTGGTTCGGCCCCTTCTCCAGGTCCAGCACCACGATGCGGTCGAACTCCCGCTGGCGGATGGCGGTGATGCGCGTGTTCGTCAAGTGCTTCCGCAGGTTCACGGCGAACTGGGAGGGCATGTCCGGTGTCTCCGGCTTCTCCGGAGCTATGTACAGCCAGCGCATGTCCTGCACCACCAGCTCCCTCTTGCCCCCGGGAGCGTTGATCCTAAGGAGGACGTTCTTGACGTCCCAGTGGAACACCTTGTCCAGATAGCCACCCGCCAAGGACCGCATCTCCCCTACCATGGCCAGGACGTCGAACGTGCTCATCTCTTCCTTCATCGCTCCCCCTCTACCGTTGCGAACAAATAAGCTTTGCTGGCCCGCCGGCGCTCACCTCCTCCGCATCTCGTTTTTCGAGAAGAGCGGTCGCCATGCCACCATGAAGTACCCTACCGAAGTCCCGGAGGTCCCGTACTAGGTCCTCGGTGCGGAGGGCTGGAACAAAGTTGGCAACGTAGGCATCAGAAAAGGGCTCCAGCCTCTGACGGGCTCCGGCCCGGTCCAGGCCCCGGCGGTCATGAAATAGGTGGAGGATGGTGGCATTGTCGCCTTTGCCAGCGATGAGATGGGCCACGGACAAGGGTCGTCGCCGCCCAGCCATCTGTCCAGTGCTGGCAGCGGAGAAAATGCCGCACACTGACAGACGAGGTCGAGCGCATGTTCTACGGCACCTTGATGTCCAAGCTATCTGCCGGGACCGGTCACGATAGCATGAGGCTGTTCCGCCATGGCGTCGGTCATGGACCGTTCCGGAAATAGCGCATCGGCCTAGTCCCGAGCTTCGTCCGCCTACTCCATCCTGGACTAGGATCATCGTCATTGATGGAACGCAGGCCGAAAGATTAGTCTAGCTCCAGGTCCCTGAGGTGATGCGTTGATAGACGTCGAGGATGTCATACTGCAGCGGATCGACCAGCTGGAGGAGGACGAACCGGAGCTGGAGATGGACTATGAGCTCATCGCCCCGGAAAACTATGGTGTCATCACCGTCCTGACCGAGGACGGGGCGATCGGTGCCGAGTTCATAGAATCGGACATCAGTTGGGCTAGGAACGACGCTGTGGAGGAGTACAACGAGGCAGCGCGCGACGGGCTCTATGTCGTGGTCATCGTCCCCAACGACGCCTACCTCCCGACGCTCGATCGCATCAGCCGCCGGGGAAGGGGCAATATCGCGGTCTACAGCTACGAGAGCCTGGGGATACTATCTACGCCCATGGCCGGCTGACCACCAGTCATCCTGGCCGGGGTCGAAACCTATATTAACGACAAGCGAATTGATGGTCTCCATCCGCCACTGTGGCTTAGTGGTATAGCGACGCCTTGGTAAGGCGTAGGTCGAGGGTTCAATTCCCTCCAGTGGCTCCACGTTCCAATTTTCTGCGCAAGAGGACCGATCCGCCCACACGGTACTTCTTAACTCATCGTCGGGCTCTCCTCATCATGCTTCGCGAGACTATGGCCCTGTGCTCGCAGGCTAGCTCGGGCGGTTCCCGCCCTGCCTCTCGATCGCCCGGCCGGCATTCTTGACCGGAGCGCCATGATCGTGCGACATCGTCAGTTCACTACCCGAGAGGTCGTGCCCCCCCAATCAACGCTTTAGGAACTGGTTTGCCGCACCGAAAGGATCCACGGGGAGGCGACCGAAAGGACGCGACCCGCATGCTTTCATCCCCTCGTTCGCATTAAGTTAATTATATAGCTTTGTAACCGATTTTGGACCAATAGAGCACTCGGGATGGGATCGGGATGGGACGTTCGGCAGCTTTACTGATAGCGATGCTTGTGGTCTTCAGCGGAGGGGTGGCCCTTATCGCTCCTGCGGGCGAGGTCTCAGCGGCAGGCACGCTCACTTTGAAAATCAACACTCCGCAGCAGAGCGAGTATGTTCAGACACCATACGTCCGGGTGTCCTGGACCGCGGAGGACACGACGCACGAGATCAACGACTTCGAGGTCTACATCGATTCCGCTTCCTCGCCCATCATGACCGGCATGCATGAATACAATGTCACTGGCCTCGCCGACGGGCGGCACACCGTCACGGTCAGGGCCACCAACGACTTCGGCGACTCCGCCGAGGATTCGGTGACCTTC